>CAZTCA010000216.1:0-1558 GCA_964612405.1 uncultured Pseudomonadota bacterium | reverse complement strand
GGGGAATATTGGGTTGATATGATGATAGAATTAGATTTTTTATAAAAGGAGTATCTTATTTTTTTTGAAGTTCTTTGAAGCGTTTAAAGTGTTTGTCGGCCTCTTCGTACAGACCCTTTTTGCGAAGGGCAATGCCTAAGTGAAAGTAAGCATCAGGAAATTTTTCATTCAGTTTCAATGCTCGTAAATATGCTCTGATCGCTCCGGGTATATCGCCATTATTATACAAGTCTTTGCCTAATTCAAAGTGATAAAGAGGATCACTCCTATTCAGTTCCGGCGATTTTTTATATTTTTCACTGCCTATATTTTTTTTACCGCTAAGGGCCATCCCCAACATTATACGGGCCGCTGGGAAATTTATCCGCAGCTTCAATGCCTGTCTATATTCTTTAATTGCGCCATCTCTGTCGCCTTTTTCAAGAAGGGGGTCGGCCAGTTTTTTATGAGCACTTGAAGATTCAGGATCAATAAGAACAGCCATCTTGCCAGTGGACACAAGGTCTACAGCAACTTTTTCGCCAGCAGTGATCAATTTATCTGCGCTTACAGTTAGATTTTGATAATAAATTCCGACAAGTTGGCGATGAGTTAACGGTTTGTATTCCGCACTGATTATTGTCTTCCCCATACGTTTTTTTGCCTGGGACAAACTCCTGCCAATATGACCAGGGTCCAAATCCAATTCTTTGTATGCGGCAAAAACATGAGACGCTTCGTGGTGTTTGTAATAGTTAGCAAATGCATGCACGCCACATTGAATTCCAAGGAATTCATAAGAAGCGAGTTGCTTGTATGTTGTAGTCGAGCACTGGCCCCACTCAAATTCATCATTTACGCATGCCTCAAATGCTCGATTTGCTGGAACTTCTAACGGAAACCTTCCACTTGATCGTTTTGGATAGCCAAAGCAAAGACCACCTTCAAGAAAATGTGGCAGTCCTCGCTTGTGAAACAAAGGGACAAACGCATCGCAATATCCGGGATCCTCTTGATTGAGACCAATCTCTTCTTCTACGCTCTTCCTAAGCTTTTCCATTCTCTTCCAGATTCGCTGATCAATTTTTCTCGGATCGATAGGGTCTGTAAGACCTATCCTATCAAATAATGGGCGGCATGTTTTCCACCTATTGGGGAGCCTATCGATAAACTCCAATGCTTCGGCAAAGCGATAGATATTGTTTCCTTTTTCACCAGGTTTCCATTTACCGAGCTCAGTTTGATAGCCACCGTCCAGGGTAAATGGTCTGTCACTTTTTTTACCATTTTTATTTCTGGCTAAACGAACTTTATATCTGTCTTTAGGATCAATCAGTCCACTTATAAAACTTCTAATTTCTTTTTGACAAAGTCGATCACTTTCAAGTAAACTCGAAACCCACGACCAAGAGGTCATATGAAGTCTCGAAAAATGTTAGTTCTAGTCGCATTAACAGTTGCAGTTGCTATTGGTTTTGCGTTTGGCTGCACAGGCTCGACCGGCTCGAGGCACGATGATAGCGGTGAAGGCGACGAGTTACCTCCCGGTATTGTTACTCCACCTGACACAGTTTCTCCA
>CAZTCA010000215.1:0-1568 GCA_964612405.1 uncultured Pseudomonadota bacterium | reverse complement strand
CTTTCCCCCTTTTCCAAAGGGGGAAGTTCCTCTTGCCTCTTTTTCAAAGGGGGAACCGGAGAGATGTAGGGACGGTTCTAATCTTCTTAATATCCATTTTCGTCGTCTATGGCACGTTTGGCGCGTTTATGGCGTGTTTGTCTGCTTAGTACATATTTTGCACCCCGGCCAGTTGCGCCCACCTTTTCAAATACGCCTTTGGCACAAAGCACGTTTAAATCTCTTAATGCAGTTCTGTTAGACAACACTAATTTTTGCCGATAATCTCTATTCGTAATATCTCCGTGTTCTTTTACATATTGAACCGCCTTCATCTGACGCTCATTCAAACTCAATCTACCAAGGACCTCTTTTGTAAAGACATCCTTGAACAGAAGCGTTCTGAATTCTACATTCCGTATAGAAACAAACTCCGGCTCCGGCAACCCTTGCTCTTTGCACTGCTTAACCATTTCCACCGTTCCGGAACCAACCTTTTGGATATAATTTGCAAAATAAAACGTTCCTGCAATTAAAGGGTTGTTGGGAAATGAGGTATGCGGCTTCTTAAGATCGGATAGTTTCAGTCGTGGCGGCAGACTTCCCGAATTCCATATCTCTATGCGGTCAAGAAACAGCATAACCTGCACTCCGGACGATGAATTATAATCTCTATGGGCCACAGCATTTACTATCGCCTCCTGAATCGCAAAGTTAGGAATTTCATACGGTCGCATAACTTGCGCTGTGTGTTCCTGCTGAATAACCGGAAGACGAATAGCATCCAGCACAAAAGCGACCGCTTTATCCACCTGATCAAATAGATTACCGTCATAAATGTGGTAGGATGAAAACGGCTTTTCAACCTCAATGCTCGGGAACTGAACACACTTTACTTCTGCTTGAAGAAAGAACTTGTGCGGGTCCTTACCAAAGAGTATGATTGCGGCATTTGTCAATTGACCATCGTGCAAAAGATTCAGATGTACCAAAACATCTCTGACTGATACTTTTAATTCCAGCGGAAAATTGCGTTTCTCACGCGCTACTTTCAAAAACCACCTGATTTTCTTATCATCTATGTCCGATAATTTCGCTCTATTGCAAACCCTCTGATCAAACGCATCCCGACCAACAATACCATTTTCCCGTAAGAAAGCGACCAAGCTTTCATATACCAAATTTTTAAGGCCGTGTATATCGACAAACCTGCGATAACTATAACCTTTCCGGGGATCTTTTATTTCTGTTATGAGATTGAGGACACCTTCTTCGCGCGTATGATCTTTGGCGCCGTTTTCACCCTTGATGTAAATCAAAATAACCTTGTGTTTCTTTTGTGCTTCACGAAACTCCGCCTCTGTAGGAGAAATCTTTCCTTTTTCAACCCTGCCATAGCGATTGCCTAATATGCCTATGTAGATGTCACAGCCACGCACCTCATCAAGATATGCGCTCTCCGAAGATTTGCTCTTTGCCGGATGATCCTCAAAAAGGAACACATCGAAATGATCACGCAAAAGAACATCATTACTAACAAAACCCTTGATAACTCGGCGCTCTTCCTTTAACTCTTTTTGAACTCCGCT
>CAZTCA010000214.1:0-1604 GCA_964612405.1 uncultured Pseudomonadota bacterium | reverse complement strand
AAGCAGAATTTAATGCAGTTCAGATCTTCAAAAACCATGATGAGATATATGAAAACCCCAGTTCGTCTTCTGCTTCTATTTTCTTGTCGATTTGGGTCATTATCTTGATGATGGAATCTGTGTTGGGCTTGTTTACCTTCGACGGATTGTCTACACTCTTACTTGCCGGGCCGGGGTTATTTGCTTCACTGAGGATTTCATTTATATGATCCTGCATTTCGGTCGTCCGGCCGGCCCCGTCTGCTTCATTGCCAATTTCTTCGTTGCTGCTGGTTGACAAACCGGAGCCCATTGCTCCTCGATCTGCTCCGTTCGTAAACGATGACGCATTGTTTTGAGAAATATCTCCGCAACCCAACATCCCCGCAAAACTCAAAACAACGATTACGATTGTGAAATTCCTGATAAACATAAAATATCTCACTTTCGTTCAGTTAACAGGGGATGAACAAGTGTATACAATTGTGCTTCATCTTTGTGTATGATATTAATAGTCCCCGATGCGAGATACTATGTCAAAAATGTTGAAGGGTCAAAAGCTCGCTAGTCTTACAGTCCTTTTTCTCATACTCATTAGCTCTTCCTCGTTTGCGGCCACGCGCTTCAGTGTGATTGGTTCGAGGCCGGTTGCTGACGGCGGAAAGCTCTTCAAAGTTTTAGAATCCAAAACTCTCTCTCAGTGGCAATGGAGCGCCGGAACCGCATTTAATTTCGAACATCTTCCGTTGAACACAAATGTGGGCACAAGGATCGTTGAGAGGATGTTCTATGAGCATGTTTACGGAGCGGTTGGTTTCACAGATTGGTTTGATGCCTCTTTAGACATGCCGGTTGTCTGGTATAACAGGTTTTTCAATCCTGACACCGGGGCCGCGGCATCTAACAGACTGGGGCAGGGCGACTTGTCACTCACCGCAAGATTTCGCTTATTAAACCGTGATAAATTTCATTTTGGGATTGCGGTCGCCCCGTTTGTCACATTTCCGACAGGCAGAAAAAGTCTGTTTATAGGCGATGACGGTTTCACCGGCGGCGGAAACATGATCTTTGACGGTGATATCGGAAATCATTTGATTTGGGGCTTGAATGTTGGTGGTCTCGTTAGAAAGAAGATTGTCGGATATGGCCTCAATTTTAGTTCGCAGTTTTTGTTATCTGCCGGATTGAATGTAAAGATCACAGACCTCTTTGCGATTGTCGGTGAGCTGGAGACCAGAACTCCTTTCACGAATTTTTTTAAAGATGTAAATTCAACGCCGGCAGAAAGTAGAGTTGGCTTTCAATGGACGATGGGGCGGGATAGAAACATTATTATGAGCGCCGGAGCCAGCTTCGGAATCACGTATGGCGCGGGTTCTGCGAAATACGGCGCATTTGCAAGTATTACGTACAAAGGAAGGCCAATAAAGATCAAATCGAGATCCGCAAGGGGATCCCCGAAACCGCTTGTGGAAGAGAAGATTGAGAAAAAACCTAACCAAGAACCGAAGAGTTGAAATTTTCATAAAATAAAAAAAGTTCTTAAATTTTTGCCTCTGTTGTGCTAAACTACACCAAAAAAAAGGGGGTAATATGAAAAAAATGTCAACAATTCTGGTAGTTTG
>CAZTCA010000213.1:0-1621 GCA_964612405.1 uncultured Pseudomonadota bacterium | reverse complement strand
GGGGTGATATATTTTGACCTATTGCCGATCCACTCGCGCATCTTGCCATAGATCTCTTCTCGTAGAGGCCTGAAATATCTCATCTTGCCGTTTGCCGGTATAAACTCGCCATAGAATATCTTGCTCTTTGGAAAACGTTTTGTCGCAATAGTTTTGAGATTTGGGGGGAAACGAAACGTTCCAAGACTTATCCATGCGATTGATTCCTGAGGCACAACCTCATAAATAACATCCACAACTTCTTTATATTCTTTTTCCCATCCCTTATAGTGAATAATTGGATCAAAGTGAAAACCGACTCTATACCCGGCGTCTACGCATCTCTTTGCCGCGGCAAGTCTTTCATCAAGGCTTGCTGTATTAAATTCCTCGGACTCAATTATTCTTTGTGGGTTCATTGACCACGCCACGACCGTTCTGCCGTTATGTTTCAACCCGATCAAATTGTCGATGTTTGCTGTCTTTGTTTTGAATTCAAATACCGCGTTCGGCTGGGCCGAGAAGAATGAAACAATAATCTTTGAATAACCGGTGATATGGTCATAGGCCAGACTGTCGGACAACTCTCCCGTTCCAATTCGATAATTTTTTTCTGAATTCACAGTCAGGAAATTTTTTACGGAGTTTAACACCTCTTCAATGTTCATATAAATCGTCGTCATCGGATTATTCGCAAGATAGTGTTGCAATACACAATATGTGCATTCGCATGGGCACCCTGACATGAGATCGATTGTATGATATCCGCAACAGACGACATCCTGCGTTGCACCCTGACATGCCTTAAACGCAACGCCTCTGTTAATTGTGAGGATTAATTGTCTCTTGGCAAGATTTAAGTCGGATGAATGCTTCAGACCCTGAACATCGTCTACAATGTCCGCCGGAATTTTTGAAAGCCTATCTCTGATTATGTGCGTGGACGGATACTGGAGCGCGGACTTATCAATCCAGATCTGGTCAAACTCATACTTGTTAGATTTTCGTGGCATAAGCTAAACAGCACACGCTAGACGCGATACCACTCAAAGATCTTCTGCCACTGCTGTTTCTTGAAGGCATCCTCGATTTTTGAAACAAGGGCAGTCAATTCTTCCGGAGCCGTGAACTGGCATTCGAGCTTTATCTTCGGATCTTCAAAATATGGATCCGCAATCAGGCGTGTAGAAGTTGGTAACTGTAAATCTTGGATGAGGCTTGTTAGTTGTTTCTGACGTTCTGTTAACTGCGGCAGTCTCACACTTCGGAGTGTCTGCCTCAATGCCGAAACCTTTTCCGGAGCCGCAACCGAAGGGTTCGCAACAATCTTCAGGAGCTGATAGCGTTGCAGGATATCTTCAACCGACGCTCCGTCTCTCGCCGCGATTTCACGAATCAGCGTCAGGAGTTCATTCATTTTATTTGTGCTGGGGTTCACGTGAGAAAGAACTTCAAGTAACGCACCCTGCGTTGACGGAGTAAATTCAGCTATCCGCGCCGCGCTGGAAATGGCTACACCACTTTCAACAACGTGTTTCTTCATGGGCTCAATCAACTGACCCAGTGCCATAAACTGGTGAAGAATTTTATAGCTTGGCCCCTCGCCCATGATCGGCAAATACTGCTTCACAATCTCTTCTTC
>CAZTCA010000212.1:0-1626 GCA_964612405.1 uncultured Pseudomonadota bacterium | reverse complement strand
TGACTTGGCCTTTTTTTGTGGTACAATTTTTCCGAAAATATTATCATTATCAAGTCAGTGGAGCTGAGGGGGATCGAACCCCTGACCCCTACAATGCCATTGTAGTGCTCTCCCAGCTGAGCTACAGCCCCGCTGGCTTGATGTATCAACTAATAATTATCAAAGAGGAAAAATTGTACCAAACAGTAGCTGCCAGCCAGAGGCTTCAGC
The DNA here is from genome assembly GCA_964612405.1 of uncultured Pseudomonadota bacterium. Classification (GTDB taxonomy): domain Bacteria; phylum UBA10199; class UBA10199; family 1-14-0-20-49-13; genus CAZTCA01. The sequence goes on along the minus strand of CAZTCA010000212.1, from coordinate 1,416 downwards.
CCGCCATCATATTAAGAAATCGGATGGCTGGCGGGGGTCCGCCTTCGGCGGAAGCTACAGCCCCAAAATCGTTTCCCACTTATACTTTATTACCGATCATTTCAAGCGTTATCTGGTCCAATCTATCTATAACAATATCCGCCTGTTTCAGAGATTGTCCGGAGCCGGTCTGCAGGCCAATGGCCAGCATGCCGGCTGCCTTTGCCGCCTGAATTCCCTTATCCGCATCTTCAATGACCGCACAATTCGAAGGTTCAATGCCAATTCCCTCTGCCGCCTTCAAGAACACGTCCGGCGCGGGTTTTGGATTTTTTACATCATCGCCGGTCACTATGTGACCAAAAAAATTGGTCAGGCCGAATTGGTTTAGTATTTCATTAACATATTCACGAACGCCGGAAGTGGCGAGCGCGCGTTTCAATCCCCAGTCTTCAATATTTTTCACCAATACCTCAAGGCCGGGCATCGGCTTCATTCCTTCTTTAACAATTTCCAGAAAATATTTATTTCTCCACTTTGTCAGCTCGATAACGTCTACATCCATTTTAAAATGATCAACAAGAAGTTCCATTATCTCTTTAATGCGCATGCCGTATATGCTGGTCTTCAGATCTTCAGGAAGTTTGCAGGAACGAAGGCCAAAATGTTTGAGCGAACGTTCATATGCATCAAAGTGCATATGCGCACTATTAACAATCACGTCATCCATGTCGAAAATTATCGCTTTGATCATTTGGTGAGTTTCTTTGTGACCTCTTTTTGAATTACATCAGAAAGCTTGTCGGCATCGGCGAGAGCTGTGTCGGCATCTCTTCTGGTCTTTTCCGCCCATGATTTATCAGAGATAGTTCCGAGATTGATTAACACATTATAATATGCCCCGTGTGCCGCCGCTTTTGCCATCAGTGCCGCAACTCCGGCATCGGACAAAGAATTCTTGTTTCCAAATTCTGTCACCTCACGCGCGATCTTCAAGGAAGGGATTGTGTTTTTCAAAACAGAAAGTGGAATCAAGGTTGCATTTTTTGTTGCATCTTCAATCGCCTTGTCTCTCTTCTTTTTATCCTCATCCGACTTCTTTGGCATTGAAAAACAATCCATGACTTTATTAAATGCGTTCGTGTCTTCATCAATTGCTTTCATGAGCGCATCTTTCAGTTTCTGCCCCTCAACTCCGGCCTTTTCCATCTTCTCATTGTGTGCCTCATAACCTTTTTTGTTATGTGTCAACGCGGCCACCATTGAAGAGAGTGAAGCCGAGAGTGCTCCCGCCAGAGCCGCAACAGACCCGCCTCCGGGGGCAGGGGAGTTTCTAGATAGCTCGTTTGCAAAATCTTTGACTGTCATGTTTGTTAACATATCCGTCTCCTCAAATTGATATTCTATTATCTTTTTTGCCGGATCAAATTCGGCAAC
>CAZTCA010000211.1:0-1638 GCA_964612405.1 uncultured Pseudomonadota bacterium | reverse complement strand
CCTTCTGCAGGGCCTTCGTCTGCTTGATCTGGTACTTGAGCCAGCGCTGGCGTTTCTCTTGCCCAAATAATATTTGTCTTGAACCATTCCATGATATAAGCTAGAATGGTTTTGATGAAGATAAAAAGACGATATTTCAATAAGTTATATGCTGAATTAAAAGAACCGCATATCTCAATTTTACTCGGTGCAAGACAGGTCGGCAAGACCACACTGCTTCAAGACCTGTGTGCGAAAGCTGCTAAGGAAGGTTTTAAGACCAGATATTTTGATCTTGAGTCATCTGATGATCTCCTTGAACTCTCCGGCAATAATAGAAGCATTGTCAAAACACTTACTGACTCGGGCAAAGTTATATTTATAGATGAATTTCATTATTTAAAAAATGCGTCAAAAATTTTCAAAGAGATCTATGATTCGCGAAAAATGATTAAGATTTATGCCTCCGGCTCATCATCGCTGGAAATTCACAGGCATCTTAAAGAAAGCCTTGCCGGTCGTTTTCGAACGACAATGATATTTCCACTTACACGCAACGAGTTAGGCCGGGTGTTTGACAACAATCTTGATGTTTTTTTTAGATGGGGCGGAATGCCTGGGTTGCTTCATCGATCAAGCGATGAAGATAAGATTGATCTTCTCAAAAATATTGTGAGCACATATATCACAAAAGATATTAAAGCGATTATCAAAGAAGAAAATGTCAGAGCGTTCAATCAGATGATTTACATGATTGCCCAGAACCAGGGCTCACTTGCTGTTATGTCTAATATTGCAAATGAAACAGGTATTAGTCAGTCAACCGTTGCTGATTATCTCGAAATAATGTCGCAGACATACGTATCTCATCAAGTTCATAGTTATTCTACAAATCTTGCCAATGAGCTGAAGAAATCAAAAAAGTGCTACCTGTTCGATATAGGCATCAGGAATAGCGTTCTAAAGGATTTCCGTAATCCAAATGAACGTGAAGATAAGGGTTTGCTCAATGAAACATTTGTTTTTCTCAATATGATTCCTCAGCTTCTGCCGAATATGGAGATACGCTTTTGGCGGACTAAAAGAGGAGACGAAGTTGATTTTATCTTGATCAAAAACAGGGTGCCGGTGCCGATTGAAGTTAAATCAAAACTAAAGGACTTCTCTATTCCAACGGGCATGAAAGCTTTTTTGCGAGCCTATCCGAAAGCGCCATTTGGAATCGTATTCAATGAGACGCAAAAAGGTTCAGGCGAATTAGACGGAAGAACTGTCTATTTTCAAAAGCTGGAAGAATCGGAAGATATAGAATATCTGCAGACAGTTTTATAGGGTTCGATAATTGTGTCTTAGGGAGCGCCAAGTGATTAGAACCCGTTAGCGAAGAGGCTGCTCTTCGTTGAATATGTTTTTGTGCCGCCTTGTGATGCAACATATTCCCATTCAATAGGCGTCGGGAGTCTCTTCTCTTGTGCCCCACAGAATTGCTTTGCTTGGGGACCGTCAACATTTACCTGCGGCTGATTCGGTTTATTAAACTCTTTTGGCACTGACATCAACTTATATTGACTTGTTGTTTGAGCGGTTTATTTTATTTCTAGCTCAATCTCACTCGTCCCGCCCTTGCTGTCCAGGCTTACAAGGCCGGAGACCTGCCAT
>CAZTCA010000210.1:0-1662 GCA_964612405.1 uncultured Pseudomonadota bacterium | reverse complement strand
TTAAGAAATCATGGGGGATGGGTATCTTTTTGAGAAAAATGTCAAAGGATTGACGTGCCCTCTTGACAAGTTGAAACTCATCAACGAAAGTGGCCACATGACAGCCAAATCAAAGGTCTATTTTCTTGAGCTAGATCAACTAGATAAACTCCCCGCCCTTCTAAAAACAGCAGGGATAGCCGATGTCGTAAAAAAAGACGATTTAGCGGCCATCAAGATCCACTTTGGGGAAAAGGGAAACAAGGGGCACATTAAACCGAAAGAGATCAAGCCGGTAATTAAACTCGCCAAGGAGCTTGGAGCTTCACCGTTTCTGACAGATGCAAATACAATCTACAGAGGCGAAAGAACGGATGCCGTTCACCATTTGAATGTTGCGGCAGACCACGAATTTCACCTGAAATTTCTAGGCGCACCGGTCGTGATTGCAGACGGCCTGCGCGGAAACAGTTATGTAGAGGTAGAGGTCAATCCCCTCGACCATGCTCGGGGTAAGTATAAGCACTTCAAAAAAGTGAAAATTGCCGAGGCAATTTACTATGCCGATTCTATGATCTGTCTCACCCATTTCAAGGGCCACGAGCTGACGGGTTTTGGCGGCGCCATTAAAAATCTTGGAATGGGATGTGCGGCACGCCCGGGAAAATATGAACAGCATAATTCCATTGTACCACAGGTACAAGCAACAAACTGTACTGCGTGCGGCGCGTGCATAAAGTGGTGCAGTGGTGAAGCTCTGCATCTTGAAAACGATCAAATAGTTCTCACTCCTGAAAAATGCGTTGGATGTGGGCAGTGCATTCTCGCATGCAATTTTAAGGTATTCTCCCTTCCGTGGAATGATTCATCAAAAGAGGTTCAGGAAAAGATCGCCGAATACGCGGCCGGAGCTGCGAAGGATAAAAGAGTTATATATGTAAACTTCATAAATTTTATCACCAAATATTGCGACTGTTTCAAAACGGTCGGTCAGCCTATAATGCCGGATATCGGGATTGTTGTATCTTTGGACCCTGTTGCAATAGACCAGGCATCCTACGATTTGACCATCAAACACGCCGGAAAGGATATCCTCAAAGAGGAGACCGGCACAGATGGTTCAATCCAGCTCAAATATGCCGAATCTTTGGGCCTCGGCACCCGCCAATATGAGCTGATTTAATACCCCCTCAGTGAGGCCTTTTGACCCCGAAAGACCGTTTATCGTTTACCGTCTATCGTTTATCGTTAGGCTTGTCGAGGTATAACTACTTATTATTATTGACTTTTTACGATCAACTATCAACGATCAACTATCAACGATTCTGGCACAGACATTGCTTATACATAGCTCGGGATAGGGCTTTTTAACAATAAAGGGGTATATATGGTTCCACAACTATTAACAGCAGTCGCCGTAGCGATGGGGGCAAAAGAGATCGTCGAAGCCGGCAAGGACTACGTCGTCAAGTGGTCAAATGGAAGCTCGGCAACTCTAACGGAAGCCCAACTAAAAACGGCCGCTGATGGATTAAAAAACGTTGTAAAAAACCATGACGTAAAAGCCGTAGCTAATGAGGCCGCAAGATTTGCAACAAATGTCGGATCTTTCCTCAAAAAAGGAATAGACTCGTTGGAGGGGTTAGCAACATACGTTAAATATCTTGAGGATAACGTCGGCCC
>CAZTCA010000209.1:0-1674 GCA_964612405.1 uncultured Pseudomonadota bacterium | reverse complement strand
GGGCTTTAACAAGATTTTTCCTTGCCCTGATTTTTATTTCATCATTTAAAAGTTTTTTTAACAACTCAAAGGCCAGATTTTTCTGCGGCATAGCTTTTACTTCTGCAAGGAATTTTTCAGACAGTATTGAAATGTCCGGCTTCTCCAGCCCGGCCAGCTCAAACAAATCTATCACTTTATCAGACGATGCCACCGCCTGCGACACAATCTGCCTTATTGCCGTATCCAGTTCTTCGGGCGATCTTGGCCCGGCTGTTATATCAAGTTTGACAATAGCCGCCCTGACCGCCTGGAAAAATCCCACATCATCCCTGATCTCAATAGCTTTTTTATGCGGGACAGACAAAGCGAATGCCTTTGACAGTTCTGATACATACTGTAAAAACTTCTGTTTGCCTTCATCCTGTTCAAGAATAAATTCAACGGCCTCTTTAATGACCACTAAAAACTCAAACGACTTAAGCCCGTATGCTTTCCTGAAATCAAAACCGTGAAATAGATTGCAGATGATCTCATACTTTTCAAGCATGACGGCCACCGCATCTTCCTGATCAAATGTCGGCCTTCCCTTGCCGCCGCTCGCGGTATACTCAGCTAACGCCTTTTTGAGATCGTGGGCAATCCCTAAATAATCCACCACTAATCCGCCCGGCTTGTTTCCAAAGACACGGTTCACTCTTGCTATCGCCTGCATCAGCCCGTGACTCTTCATCGGTTTATCAACATACATCGTGTGAAGTGACGGCACATTAAAACCCGTGAGCCACATATCCCTGACAATAGCCAGTTTCATTTCGTCTTTCGGGTCTTTCATCCGGTCGCCTATTTCGCGGCGGCGTTCTTTATTCCTGATGTGCCGCTGCCAGTCAACCGGATCGGTGGCGGAACCTGTCATAACAACTTTGATAAAACCTTTTTTATCATCTTCATTGTGCCACGCCGGTTTTATCTTGATTATCTCATTGTAAAGCTCTACACAGATTCGTCTGCTCATGCAGACAATCATTCCTTTTCCTTCGAGAGAATCTGCGCGCTTTTCAAAATGATCTGCAATATCGGCAGCAACTTTTTTAATTCTTTTCTCACTCCCTACGATTGCTTCCACCCTGGCCCATTTGGTTTTAAGCTTTTCTTTCTTCGTCACTTCTTCATTCTCGGTCACTTCCTCAAATTCGGAATCTATCTGAATATCTTCACCTTCAAGTTCCAGTTTTACCAATCGGCTCTCGTAATAAATCGGCACTGTCGCCTTATCGGCTACCGCTCTCTCAACATCATAAACATCAATATAATCTCCGAAGACCGCTTTTGTATTCCTGTCAGATAATTCTATGGGCGTGCCTGTAAACCCGATAAATGAAGCCTTCGGTAAAGCGTCTCTCATATGCCTCGCATACCCGTCAATAAAATCATACTGGCTTCTGTGCGCTTCGTCGGCAATAACAACAATATTATGCCTGTCCGACAATGCGGGATATTTTCCTCCTTTGTCTTCGGGAAAAAATTTCTGTATTGTGGTAAACACCACTCCGCCTGATGCGACTTTAAGCAATTCCTGTAATTTCTCTCTGGAATCAGCCTGAGTGGGGGTCTGTCTCAATAAAGATTTACATCTGGAAAAGGTTCCGAACAACTGGTCATCAAGATCGTTTCTGTCAGTCAAAACCACAATGG
>CAZTCA010000208.1:0-1718 GCA_964612405.1 uncultured Pseudomonadota bacterium | reverse complement strand
TCTGATGTTATTTTTCCATCGGTTGAAAAGGTATCGTCGATATCAAAGAAGATTCCTTTGATCCCGCCAACATTCAGTTCGGAAATTGGTTTTGGTTTGCTCATTAATTTTCACCAACCCTGTTCCACATTGTAGCAATTAGTCCTGCACAAACCAATACAACCGCGGCGACAAAATAGAACGCGGCGCCCCATCCAAATTTAGTTGTGATAATCCCCCCGACAAAACTGCTCAGAATTGCGCCGACTGATCCCATTCCGTTCACAAAGCCAGCGGCAAAACCGACATATCTTCTCGATGCAAAGTCCATTGTCGCCGGACCACACACCAAAGAGTCGGAACCATATGTCACAAATCCGATCAAGGCCAACAGTGCAAGGCTGATATAAACATCATGGGCATATTGAAAATAGAGGACAATCGCGGCGGTCAGCGTGACTAGCATGATCACAACTACAGGGGCTCTCCTTGAGCCAAAGAATTTATCGGATGCATATCCTGCGGCAAGTGAACCCAAAAATCCGGCGAGAGGAAGAAGTATTGTTGCAAAACCCGCCTGATCGATTCTATATCCCAACTTCTCCACCATATAGACATTGACCCAGAAGAGAAAAGTATATCTTGAGAGCTTCAATCCAAAATATGTAAAACCCAAGATCCACATTGGGCCGTTATTCATAATGAACTGCAAATTTTCTTTAAACGGGACTGACGGTTCTTTTGCGGCATCTGCTGATTCCGGTTCCCCGTGATATCTTGCAATGCTCGGAAGACCCACATTCTCCGGCCTGTTTCTGTGACCGATAAACACAACGACTAGGATCATCGCGACGATTATTGCCGGGACAAAAAATGAATACTGCCAGCCGACGCTCCCCAAAAGTGCCGACGCAAGTGAGATTGCGATGACATCACCGATTGTGTAGCAAGAAACCCACCACCCCATTATGGTTCCGCGTTCACGAAGAGAAAACCAGTTGGCAACTGACTTGACTGTGAGAGACCAGCCTGTTGACTGGGCAAAACCGTTGATACCATAAAGGATGGCAAACATGAGTATCGTGTTGCTGAAACCAAACAAAAAATTACACACAATGGTAACGCCAAGACCGATAGTCAAAACCTTCTTGGCACCAAACTTGTCGCCCGTGATTCCGGAGACAAATTGGCCAATCGCATAGGTAATGAGGTAGACAAGACTGATTACATATATCTGATCTTTGGCCCATCCGAACTGCTCCATAATAGCAGGCTGGGCAATAGGAAAGTTCTTACGGCAGAGATAGAAGCCGACATAGATAAGCCACGGGATCGCAAACATCACAATGCGCCAATTGCGGTAGCGTTTTTTCTCCGGCTCTTCTGAAGTATGCTCCAAGCCCGCCTCGGTAGTCATTACATCCTGCATAGAACCTCCTTCTTCTGGGGAGGAAGCATAGCCACCGCGGCTGGAAATTTCAATATGTTTATTGGACCACTTAAATACGAAAGAGCCAAAAATACTCGACAATTTCGGACGGGCATAGACGATAAATTTTGCACTAACAGAGTGTATGGGTTCGACAAAGCTTTCACTTTTCATTGATTATTTCAGCGGGTGATACGAAAGTTTAATATACGTATATGTCATCACCGAATATATTTAGCAACTTTTTCTTGTATCTGTGTGATACCCACGCGATAATGACAGGGTTAATGCCCATGGGATAATGACAGGG
>CAZTCA010000207.1:0-1734 GCA_964612405.1 uncultured Pseudomonadota bacterium | reverse complement strand
CCGTCTCCTCAAATTGATATTCTATTATCTTTTTTGCCGGATCAAATTCGGCAACGTCATTTAGGCCCAACGATAAAACAGCGGCCCTAATAACATCTTCTTCGGGAACGCCGGCCGTCTCTCCCTGCTTCTTCAAATAATGCAGGCCTGTTTCAGTCATTGCCTGTTTTGGGACCATTCCAACAATTTCACTGCCGGTCACTCTTATCCCCAACTTTTCCGCTTCGGCACGTGCGGCATCAAAGACGGCATGTGTGGGCGTCACAGTGAAGTCGGTTAAGTTTATTGTGATTTGCGAGCGATGATATTCAGGAATATACCAGCCGGTTGCCTTACAGTGTTTGAAGAGGCCGGGCATGTAAACAGTCTTTCCTTCTTTGTCGACAACCTTGTCCCCGTTTTTATCCCTTTTAATCTTCCCCTTCTCGCGCAGTGCAAATGCAATCTCTTTTGCAAGTTTAACACTCTTCGTATTAAGATTTATATTGTAAGCAATCAGGAACTGTCTTGCGCCGATCACTGTAACACCGGTTTTTGCAACTTTATCGTTATATTCATTCGGTCCGAAATCCGGATTCCATTCTTTTGTTCCAAGCTTTTCAGGCAATGCCTCATATTCTCCCGCGCGGATGTTTGCCAAATTTTGACGTTCCGGTTTTGTTGCCGCGCTTTCATATAAATATACGGGTATCTTTAATTTTTCACCGACGCGTTTGCCTAAAATCTTGGCGCATTCGACACACTCTTCCATTGTGACACCGGAGATTGGGACAAAGGGGCAGACGTCAGTCACTCCCTGGCGGGCATGTTCGCCCTTATGTTTACGCATGTCTATGATTTCACTGGCTTTTTTGATAGCTCGGAATGCGGCCTCGATGACGAGCTCTGGTTCTCCTGCGAATGTGACAACCGTGCGATTTGTCGCGGCGCCCGGGTCAACGTCCAAAAGCCTCACACTTTTAACGCCGGTGACAGCCGTGCAGATAGCGTCAATCTTTGCTTTGTCGCGCCCCTCGCTAAAATTTGGTACACATTCAATGAGTTTCATAGTACTTGGGCCTTTATTGCAGGAAAAGATAATGAATATCAAGATAAACATAAAGGATGTTCCGGTCTCAGAGATGCCGGCCGTCGCTAAAGAGTTAGGCTTAAAATCTTATGCCGCCAATCAAATCATTCAATGGCTCTATCAGAAGGGTGTCTCTTCATTTGATGAAATGACTAATCTTTCAAAAGGGGCGCGTGATAAACTGGCCGAAAAATATTTTATAGGCGGGCTCCGGTTGGACAACAAGCTTGAGTCGAAAGACGGCACGACAAAATATGCATGGAAGTTGGCGGATGGAAAGATAATAGAATCGGTCTTAATCCTTTCCGACACTTTTGAAGAATTTATAGAAAAGGGCGGCTGTTACAATCGAACCATCGAACCATCGAACCATCGAACCAGACTAACACTTTGTATATCAACACAGGTCGGCTGTGCGATGGGGTGTACGGTGTGCAGAACTGCAAAGATGGGTTTCATTCGCAATCTGACTCAGGGAGAGATTGTTGAACAGATATTGGAAGCACAGCGAATTTTATTGGGTCATCCCTGCGAAGGCAGGGATCTAGTGAATGCACGAGGTTCCCGCTTTTGCGGGAATGACGTTTCGAAGATTACAAATGTAGTCCTAATGGGAATGGGCGAGCCGCTCATGAATTACGATAACGTTGTCGGAGCCATTAGAA
>CAZTCA010000206.1:0-1746 GCA_964612405.1 uncultured Pseudomonadota bacterium | reverse complement strand
TCCACATGGAAAACAATAGATCACACTGCCGTGGGTGTCAAGTGCATAAGCATTTCTAATAATATTTAAATAACAGATATTTGAGTAGTATATTATATATAATTATAGGTCTATTATATATCTATTAAGCATTGTCTTTAAGGCCCTGTTCCGGTCATCTTCTCGTATAGCTCCACATATTCTCTGGCGGAACGACCCCACGAAAAATCTATGGACATTGCGTGTTGAACAATCTTGTTCCACGACTCCTTGTCCTTATACATCTCCAGCGCTTCTTTGATGCAGGCGAGAAATACCTGCGCATCGTAAGGCCCGAATTTGAAACCGTTCTCCCTGTGCTTGATCGTGTCATCAAGTCCGCCGGTGGCGCGGACAACAGGAATGGTTCCATACTTTAAACTTATCATCTGGTTTAAGCCGCATGGTTCGTAATGTGACGGCATGAGGAACATGTCGCTCCCTGCCTCGATTAAGTGGGCGAGGGTGTTGTCAAAACCGATCCTCACTCCGAGCTTCTGCGGATATTCCGCGTTAAATTTTGTAAACATGTCATGATATCTCTGTTCGCCGGTCCCCAGGACCACCATTTGGATATCCTCTTTCATCAGATCGGTCATTATCGTTTCAAAGAGATCAAAACCTTTTTGAGATGCAAGCCTTGAAACGATGCCGAGCAGGGGAACTTCATTATTTTCAGGCAGGCCCATTGCTTTTTGAAGTTTTGCCTTGCAGACAGACTTTCCATTCATCTTGGCGGGTGTGAAGTTTGCCGGAATCAGTTTGTCCTTCTCAGGATTCCACGGTTTATAATCGATACCGTTCACGATGCCGCTCAATATATCTTTTTTGGCAGACAATGTGCTGTTTAGCCCGCATCCGTATTCATCGGTCAAAATTTCCTCTGCATACTTTTTGCTAACCGTACTGATCGCATCGGCAAAATTTATACCGGCCTTCAAGAAACTGATGTTCCCAAAATGTTCAAGCTTGTCCGGCGTGAATAGATCGTCGGAGAGCGAAATCTTTGGGAGCACGTCCTTTGGGAATATACCCTGATATCCCAAGTTATGAATTGTCAGGAGATATTTGGTGTTGGCGAGGCCCGCAGACTTTCGGTATATCGTTTTGCCATAGACCGCGGCTATGGCGGTCTGCCAGTCATGAAGGTGAATTATGTCAGGTTGAATATTTGCCGCAAGAGAAAGGGCGACGCGCGTAAAGAATGCGAAACGTTCTGCATTGTCCGGATAGTCTCCGTCGACGGTATTGTAGAGTTCATCCCTGTCAAAATATTTATCCTGTTTTATGAGATAGGCTTTCACTTTCGGCCCGACACGTGAGGAATATATTTCTGCGCTGACAAAATCGCTCCCCATGGGGATCTTGAACGTTATCTTTTCGTCCTTTATTTTGTGATCCACCTCGGAGATCTTTTTTGTGTAGTAGGGGAGAATTACCATTGCCTCGTGGCCTTCTTTGGCCAGAGCAAGCGGCAGGGCGCCTGCAACGTCTCCCAAGCCTCCCGTCTTGGCAAATGGCACTACCTCTGAAGCAAAGTGAACTATTTTCATATTTGTTATCCTTGTTTTGTGTTTTTTACCAACGAACTAACGCACAAACTATGCATCGACCTCTCTCAAAAATTGTGCCGAGACCTCCGGTGCAGTTGGGTTGATGTAGAAGCCGCTTCCGCGCTCAAAACCGGCCATTCTGGTCAGTCGGGGGGTAAGCTCGATGTGCCAGTGA
>CAZTCA010000205.1:0-1754 GCA_964612405.1 uncultured Pseudomonadota bacterium | reverse complement strand
AACTCTTTTAGATCCATGATAGTGCCGCATCTTGGGCATGCAATCGGGATATCTCCGAATATCTGTGCCAAGGCTAGGGGTGTAGTTACCTATGTTTGTAAGACAAAGTGTGGAAAGACCGCAAAAGATGTGGGCAGATATTTCGGCAGAGGAGAGTCCGTTCTATCGGAAATGATGAAAGGCATTGAATTGGAGCTGGTCGAGAATGGGAGCGGTTTATACAAGCTGGTACAACAGATAATTACCGATATTAAGAAGAACAACAGGCCTTGTTTAGTGCGGGAGATCAAATAACCGAATTACCGAAGCCTGATAACATGAAAGGGATGAGTAAGAGAGAGGACAGGCAGAAAAAAGAGGCTCCCCCTTTTGAGAGGATACAGATAGAATCTGCTCCTAAAATAAAAGATCGTCGTCCGATTAAGGGCGCGATAAAAAAGGAGGAGCCGATGAACTATCTAGGCGTGGACTGCCACAAACGCAAGTCTTTTTTGACTGCGATGGACAGCGGCGGTGCGGTGATGGGTAGATGGTCGATAAGAAACGATGGAAAAGAACTGGACCGGATATTCGACAAACTTGGGAATAATTTTAAGGCAGTACTAGAAGCAAGCAGTACGTGGCCGGTGATGTATGACTTGCTTGATGAGCGGGTCAATGAAGTAATTCTAGCGCATCCATTAAAAGTGAAGGCAATAGCAGAGGCAAAGATCAAGAACGATAAAATTGATTCCGAGGTATTGGCACATTTACTTCGAGCTGATTTGATACCGGAGGCATATGCGCCGTCGAAGGAAACACGATATAAAAAATGTTATTTAAGGTATCGTTCCTCACTGGTACAGATGCAGACGATGGTAAAGAATCGTGTTCACGCCGTTTTGATGCGCAACCATGTATCTATAGAGGAGCAAGATGCGATCAGTGATCTGTTTGGAACGAAGGGGCGCGAATATTTAGCTGGCGTTCAATTGGGCGGCTCAGACAATGAAATGCTGATGGGATATTTGGACCTGCTAGATTTTCTCGCCAACAAGATCAAGCTAGCGGACAAACGGATCAAAGAAATAATCAAGGAAGATGAGTTGATACGTTTGTTATTAACCATGCCCGGCATCGGGCCGGTGTTTGCACCACTGATTCGTTACGAAGTGGACCGAATCGATCGGTTTCGGAATTGCGGCAAGTTTTTATGTTATTGTGCGCTTGTTCCTGGGCTTTTTTCTTCGGCGGACATATCACGAACGACGGGAATAATTAAACAGGGGAACAAGTATCTCAAGTGGGCGTTTCTTGAGGCCGTGACACCGGCCACAAGGACATCCGTTCCGCTAAGGGCATTTTATGGCAGAATTTACAACAAACATGGCCATCATGCGGCCAGGGTGGCAACAGCCAGAAAACTGGCGAAGATCGCTTATCATATATTAAAAGACAGAAAACCATTTAAGGAGGAATTGATCAAGGAACAAAATTGAAATGAACGAACACACAAAAAATCTCTTGGCTATCTTCTATGGGGTCTCGTCCTCCGCCTAAAGCGGAGAGGCGCTTAAGCCTGATTAAGAAGCCAAGTCCAATTTTATAGTCTACACGCCACATTGTGCGTAGTAGCAAGAGGTGACTGATTAATAATTTAACAGCACTGCTTTTGCAATGGAGTGTGGTGCTTTGTCCGAAAATAGAGGGCTTGTAATAAAATGCATTGTAACGATGTTTTTACTTGCAACCCTCTTTCAGAGGTGACCCCGTAT
>CAZTCA010000204.1:0-1758 GCA_964612405.1 uncultured Pseudomonadota bacterium | reverse complement strand
TGTGGAAACCATCAGGAGAGACAAAATCACGGTAATAGCAACGACCAGCCAGCTCCGAGAGCGTCTCGGTCTCTTTTAACGCCTCCAGTGCAATCTTTGCCTTGAAAGCGTCATCATAGGTCTTGCGTTTCCTCCGTGTCATCATGGACTCCTTTCCGGGCCTTATTTAAGACCCCTTGAGTCCACTTATCAACCCCATTTTTTCTGTTCAGATTTTGCCGACCGTTATAAACGTCCTTTGAGGCGTAATTCCTGATCAATGATGTTTGATAATTCGCGCCTCAGGTCGTTTTTGTGTTCATCTGTGAGGTTGTGGAAACTGGATTGCTCTTCAACTGCGTCGTCTACCATCTTCTGAAAGATTGACGGAAGATTGTCATAAACGGTATCCAAAAATCTAGCTACATCCGCCTCTGTAGATTTAAATCTTGAAAAATCTTTTCTCTTTAGACCTTTCGATTCGAGGAGTTCTTTATATTTGGCGCGATATTCTTCGCTTGAGGCCTCAACCGCCTTTTCAAGAGCGGACTTCAGACCCCCTTTTGCAACTTGCTCGGCAATCTGTTGCGGAGTCAGCGGGATAATCGGTTTTGGGATTTTTGTAACGACCATAGAGTTAGAATTTCTGTACAGATTCAAGCATCATATCATTTCTTGCAAATAGCACGTCCATCACGGTCTCCTGTTGAGCAGAGAGACCCGTGGTGCCTGAAGACATCATCTGTATTCCGCCTTGAGGGGGCGGGGTATCTAATCCTGGATATGAGATATATTGAGGGGTCTGCTTCATCATGTTCATATATGACCTCTGCTGGATCTGATCACCGATCTGGCCCACGCCATACATACCTGCGGCGCCAATTGCGGCCGGAGGAAATATTAAAGACATTGGAGTCGCAACGGCGGCAAAGAAACGACCGACACCGGAGAGGAAACGCCCAAAGCCACCGGGAGTCTTTTGCTCCTGCACAAAGGGGTTTTCGCCGGATGCAAGTCGCATCTCATATTTAACAACGTCCGGTCTGATAGGTGAAAAGTCCATAATCTCTATATAGGTTATCGTCCGGAGACTACCCCAAAGTTGCTAATCGGCTATTCTCCGCTTTCAAGTCTGCGGGGTTCGTCAATTACCTTCCCCTCAACCAGCTGATTATCCCCCCTTATTCCGTCCAATTCCTGCCTCATCCGGGATGATCTGATAATCGTTATAATCAGGGCTCCTGCAAGGATCCCCAGTATTGCAAAGAAGAGGGATAAATACAATTTAAGCCTTCCCTGGCTTGAGCTGGAGACATCAATGCCGGCAATGCGCGTCAGATTCTCCGCCTTTTCAGATTCAAGATCCTTTGTGCTGGGCAATATAAGAGACTGGCCGGGCCGGAGTCCCTTGTTCGGACTGCTGACAAAGGTCAGGATCACGGAGACGTCTCTTGGATTTAGATTTTCAACTGAGTTTGCAACAAACTGCTGAATCTTGGATTCTGAAAGTGTCTCCTGTATTGCTGAAGATGGCTTGGCCTTCACAACCACGGAGGCAGTCGTCTTTTTTTCCTTTGCATCGGGAGACATAAATTCGTCGGGAGTCGGAATGTTTAACACAACATCCGCCTCGACCACATCCGGTATCCTCACAAGTGAATTTATTATTTCGCCCTTCAATGCCAGCAGATATCTCGCCTTCTGCTCGTCGGGAGTCGGAATTAGCCCCTTCTCTTTGTAGACACCCAGAAGTCCGGCCTCTCTCTTGAACGGAAGTTT
>CAZTCA010000203.1:0-1766 GCA_964612405.1 uncultured Pseudomonadota bacterium | reverse complement strand
TTCCCCTCAATCCCGGCCCTGAACATGTTGGTCCTTCCTTCAACATTCTTCCCTTCCATCTCGCCGAAGTATTCCGTGTGGGAGAAGTCCAAGCTGTAGCCTGCCTTGCCGTCATAGTGCCTGAAATCCGCATTCTGCCTCAGTGACTTCAGGTTCGCATGCTCATTGGTGTGGAATCCAGCCTCGAAGCCTATTCCCGCCTCGTTATCTTTTTCAGCAGCTAAAGCAGATTGTGCTGCAAGAGCGCTGCCTGCGGCACCTGCAAGAAGAAGAGTTCTCTTTATTTTGCCCCAAAGATCATACATTTTTGCCATTTTTACCCCCAAATAATGGATATAACTATCCTCTAGGGATTTTGAACTGATAGCTTATAAAGATTTCGTACGTAAAGAGTATCATTTCAATATCTTGCCGGTTTCCATGCACCATAAGTAAAGGTCAAGCTCTGCCAGGTCCAGGTCTGATTTGGAGGCTATCTCTTTCAGCAATGCCTCTATCTCTAAATATTTGTTTTTTGTTAGTGCCTTGGGTCTTTCTATCACATTATTCTCAACCAATAAATCAACAATATGGAAATCAATAATCGCAGAATCATTGAAACCCACATTGCGCAGGAAATGGCTCGCCTCTTTCCATCCCAATCCTTTTACGTTATTAACCAGCCATTCTCTTGCCTCGTGCTCCGGTTTTGAAAGCACTTCCCTTAGCTTGTCCTTGTGCTTCCTCGCCTCGAAGATGAACCGGGCGCGCATGTTCGGAAAGCGGTGCCCTAATCTCTTCAGCTCGGATGCTAATTTCTTTTCACCATACTCCAGAAAACCGTCACCAATCTCTTCCTGGATTTTAATGCTCCTCTCAGCGTTGAAGTTGGCTGTCAGCAGGCAGAAGCAGAGCTCACCGAAAAGCATACTTTCTTTTTTCCCGGCTCTCCTGAATTCGTTAATCCTTGAAGATATTGTTTCTGCAATACCGCAGGATTTTGCTTTTTCCAATTTTTTGAGTATCTGCCTCATCAAAGCAAGAATCTGGAAAGGGATTTTTAAATGTTACCAATGAATTTAGCTATGCCGGGGATGATCTTTTCAGATTGTGCCCGGTGATTTAATAATGTAAATCATTAGAATGGCAAAGCTTTTAAAAAAAATTATAAAAAATAACCTGGTAAATAGATTTCTGGCCTAACCATTGCCAGATTTCCACAGCCCGTGGACATTGCAGTATGACCTGACCTCAACCTTCTCCGCATTGATTAAGAACTCCGCCTCGGGTTCGCTTCCGGGGAGCAGGGCCGTCCTATAGACATTTCCATCCGCTATCAGCTCAATCCATTCTATGTAGTGGTTCCCTTCCATCGGATGCGCAACTGAACCTACCTTAACCCTGAACTTTCCGCCGACTTTCTCGATTACAGGAAGATGTTTTTCCCTGCCTTCATCCTGCGTCTTCTCTGCCTGCGCTTCCATCGGCTCGCCGCAGCAGACCAGTTCGCCGGCACCGGTGTGCAGGACTTCAACAATGTTCCCGCAGATGTTGCATTTGTAGATTTGTTTTAATGCTGTAGCCATTATTTACTCACCACCTTTATTGGATACTTAGAAAGGGGAGATGAATTATATAAGTTTTTATGCCCTGCAGGATATATGATTGGAGCCATTCTTCATTATATTTAAAAACATAGGAACCGTTTATATTAGGGTGGCAAAAATGAACATCTATCTTGGATCGGACCATGCCGGGTTTGGGACAAAGGAAAAACTCAAAATCTT
>CAZTCA010000202.1:0-1769 GCA_964612405.1 uncultured Pseudomonadota bacterium | reverse complement strand
AATAAAAAGACGATCACGCTCAAACATGTGGAATCGGCGCTCCAGAAAAAATCTCTGGCATATGATAAGCTCGGTGAAGAACATTATAATATTATCAGCGCGTTTATAAAAAGCATGCGCGGGTCTTCTCCGGATGCGGCCCTTTACTGGATGGCGAGGATGCTCGAGGCCGGCGAAGATCCGTTATTCATTGCAAGGAGAATGACGATATTTGCATCTGAAGATATCGGCAACGCAGATCCTCAGGCAATTCAAGTGGCAATTTCGGCAATGCAGGCTTTTGATTTTGTCGGAATGCCTGAGGGATGGATTCCGCTCGCACAGTGTGCCTCCTATCTTGCAACTGCACCGAAGAGCAAGAGCTCCTATCGCGCGTATATGCAGGCCAAGAAAGATGTTGAAGAGTTCGGAGTCCTTCCCGTTCCGATGCATCTCAGAAATGCCCCCACAAAATTGATGGACGATTTAGGCTATGGGGACGGATATAAAGACCCGCACAATTTTGAAGGCAATTTTATTAAACAGCAATATTTGCCTGACAAGCTGAAAGATAAAGAGTATTACAAACCAACAGAGAACGGTTATGAAAAGCAGATCTCGGAAAGACTCAAACGCTGGCGCTAGGTTATGCGACAGTTGGCATGAGGATTGCTTAATATGCCTATTGGGGTCTAATATATTGAAATATAAGGGAAAATCGTCAATAATCTGACGCTTTATCCGACTAAGGAGACTATTATGAGAAAAGTACTGTTAGCCATGACCATCTTAGCACTGTCACTCTCCCCCCTTCTCTATTCGTGCCTTGGAGACGATCCTACCATAACAGAAGAAGAGCAGGTCGAATTGCAAAAGAAAGACACTACTACCGAAACCAACACTTCCACAAACACTGAACAGAAACCGGGACCAAAAACTACGATAACAACTGAGAACCTTCTGCAGTGCCCTACTTCCGAATCGAATGAATATGCCTATTTTGATTTCTTTACCAGGGAGAAAGTAACGTTTCTGCCGGATAGTAGAAGAATAGCAGAGGGGACAATCTCAACAGAACCGGGGTTCGTCGATTTTGAATATGCAGGTGCAAAATGGTCCATGGATAATGACATTATAACTATTAGCCAAGGGAGAATGTCTTCCCCGTCAGATATTCATTGCGGCTATTTCAGGGAGCAGAAAAGAAAAGTAACAGAAGTATTCGCAGATGACTCATTATCAACCCAAGCGGTTGTTTTCAGATCCGGCGGAAAAATGATAGTGGCTTCCAATATTAAAGGAATTCTCTCTTCAGGCTCGTGTGACGGACATTTTAAATCGTTCACGGCAACAAATGCCGTGAAATTTATTCAACTCTCCCGCTCGCAAGATTTTACGGTTAAAAAGATAAAAGAAACTATTGAACTGCCGAAAGGACTCGACATCTCTCTCAACGCTCCTCCACCGGATTCTGCAGTCGTTAAAACCACTGAAGAGGTCCCGGCATACTCAGATTACATCTATTTTATAACGAATGGCGGCTGGATCGGCCGTGTCAAGCCGGCAATGGCGGGCGGCGGCTGTGTTGAACACCTATGGCATTCTGCCGATGCGCCGAGAGACCCAAAACAGATGACCATCGATGATGACAAGCTCACAATCGAATTTGACCATTTCCGGAAAGTAGAGATCAATCTAAAGTAGAGATCAATCTATCGACCGGCGAAAGATCATCCTTCTAGGAGCCTGTCGGGAAATTCGACTTGTCATCGCGAGGAGGCCGAAGGCCG
>CAZTCA010000201.1:0-1796 GCA_964612405.1 uncultured Pseudomonadota bacterium | reverse complement strand
GACGAAATAAAACTGGTGCTGGATGTTGAGGATTTAGAGATTCTTTTACGCGTTTTCCTGGATAACGACTTTGACGGCGTTTCAGATAACGGGGCGACAATCCCCTTGAAGATCAGCTTCAAAAAGATATTTGCACCGATCACTCTAAAGACCGTGAGAAGCGGTGATAAGCCGCTTTTTTTGATCACAGGAGAGGCGACAGACTGCGATTATCGTCCAAACAATGCGTGTGAGCATCGGCCTGCGATCCTTTCATCCAAATATTTTTTCGGCGGCGCTTCGCCTTCAGGCAATTTTGTGATCTGCAATTTTGATGATCCCGGCATAGACGAGCACGGACGTCAGGTCTGTTATGGTCTTAATATCGGTGATTCCACATCCGGACAGATAACCAATGCGGTTCTGGATACACTAAATAAAAAGATCTATTGCGATGGTTCGGCCGTTCTCACGGATTTCCTCCGTGAATCCATGAAGGGCTTCGATTTCAAATTCAAACCGTTTGCCGAGGGCCTTGGCGATTCGATCTCGAACCGTGAGTGGGAGCTCTCTGTGGGTATGGATCTTCTGACAAACCAGTTCAGAATCGGATCCGGGAGTGTTTCGGGGACTGTCCCCATGATTATCGGGAGTCCGGAATTTTTCGGAAAATTTGATGCGAAGCTCAAGAATCCGAACGTCGGTTTTATAGAAAAACCATATGGCGGTTTTTCGCCCGAGATAATATCACTAAGCGGAAAGGGCGTAAGTGAGAAAATTGGATTGTCGGTCAGCGAACGCCTGATCAACGCCTTATTGTTTGTCCTTGCTAATCAGGATCCGGTGAACATGACCGGAGGGGTTTTTGACTGGGATATACACGAAGTCTTCTTTAACAGGCTCGGTTTTGATTATGTGAAGGAATGCGATTATTTCAAGCCAAAGTCTTCGGATGATGTTCCGCCCCCGCTGTGCAATTTAAGACCGCGTGTTGGAGAGATACTCGGGGCCTCGCTTACATCTGCGGGATACTTTGAACAGAAGGATCCCCTATTAATGCGTGTTCGCGGCAACAGGGAACTTGTTCCGCACGTTACATTTTTTGAGGTGGGCGGCAAGCATTTTGTGGATGTTCAGATAGGCGGCATTGAATTTACATTCTATGCGCTGAAGTTGGATATGAGCATTCCGCGCGACAGATTTGGCAATCCGACACTGCTCCTTGATTCAAAAGGGGAACCGATCATTGAATCAATGAATCCGAGCGATCCGGACCCGGAGAATGGGCCCATTATTAAATTCAGGATGTCGGCTCAGTTGGCATTGGAGCTGGGGAAGATTCAGGCAGATCCGGAGGATCCGTCACAGGCCTCAATGACGATCAGGCCAGATTCAGAGTTGACCAGAATTGTTTTCACGCCGATTCCAATGGGGAATGCGACTATAATAAAAGATGCAAGTCTCTATTCCGCATTTGAAGAGAAGCTCAGATATGCGATCAACATCTATTCAAAACCGGGGAGCGAGATGAAATTCAGCATTCCCAAGACATTTGAATTTGAAGGAGTGTTGGAGGATCAGTTCACAGTTCTGGGACTGGAAAGAATAGCTTTTGATAAAGACGGCTTGAGGTTTGAAGTCGATAAATCTCAGGAATACCTAAATTTGTTTGTGCAATTTCTCTTTTCACAGGCACTCGAGATAAATGGTCAAAAGCAGAAGTTCACTATACCGCATTAAGTAGTCCTGTAACTATCAGCAATCACTAGGAGCCTGTCGGGAAATTCGACTTGTCATCGCGAGGAGGCCGAAGGTCG
>CAZTCA010000200.1:0-1799 GCA_964612405.1 uncultured Pseudomonadota bacterium | reverse complement strand
GACTGGTAGTCGCTTCTCTTCTCGCCACGGGCTTTCAATTTCTGCAGATAATCATAGATCGGCGGCTCGGTTGCAAGATATGTATCAACCAGAGAAATATTCTTCTCCCACGGATGAAACTCAACCACCCTGCTTCCGTCTTTACTGATCATGATCACATCGTGGTGTTGCCACGCACGCAGATAATTCTTTCCGAGTCGCGGCATATTATAAACAACCTCATCCGTCCTCTCCATCCCCGGAACGAGACGTGCCTCCTCTTTCTGCTCCTGAAGAAGTCTCGCGATCGGAACACGATATTCGCGCGTCTCCTCTTTCCCTTTGGTCACAAATGTATAATATAGATCAACACCGATAGATTTTAAAAGCCTTCTGGTTGCAACTGCCTCAAACCTGCGTGAATTTTCAATCGTAAAAACCAACTGATTGTATACACTCATGCCTGCCCGGCGAATCTTTTGAACCGCTTCAACCGACTCGGGAGAAATTTCATATACGTGTTCAAAGTGCGTGACAACACAAACCTCGCGCTTCCCCGGCTTGTGATATTTTTTTAGCGTGCCGATAAGTTCATCTGTCACTCTCTGCGGAAGAACGACCGGCGTTCTTGTGCCAAGCCTGATCCTTTTTATGTGATCCATCTTCGCAAATTCGGCCATGATTGAGTCAATCATCTTGCCAGACATTATGAACGCATCGCCACCGGTAATGAGTACTTCTGAAATTTCCGGATTGTCTTTAAACCATTTAATGGCGGCGTTGATCTTTTCCTGCGGCGCAAGTGCGGTCGGCGAAAGGACTTCATCAATCTCCCAATTCCTCTGACAATATACACAAATTTGAGAACAGGTGTTGTAGGGCTTGAAAATTGCGATCTTCGGATATCGCCGCACAACGAGGTCAATCGGGGAGGTATCATGTTCCATCATAAAATCGAATGAGTGCTCCCGCTCCCTCTTCTTCTTTGCCATCTCTTCTGCATAAAACAAAGGCGGTATAACCTGCGCCCTGACCGCATGATCATCTTTTCTATTCGGCTTTTGATCCATCAGGTGGGCATAATAGGGTGTAATCCCGAACGGAATGTGATTATTGACAGCAATGTGAATTGCCTTAGCCTCCTCTTTTGTGAGGGAAATCAATTTTTTGAGGTCATCCGATTTTCTGATGACATGTTTGAGGTGCCATTTTCAGTCACCCCAGTCTTTATCCGTTCCGCCAAAATATTTCAGGGTTTTTTCTTTGTTTTTTATCCGCGTCTTGATCACGCCTTCGTCCAACCCGCCTTTATACTTCGAGATCCACTTTTCCACATTATCGGAAATATTATTCAGGGTCTTGCACCTCTCAATTGCCGCCTCTCTCCCTTTAAGTTCGGCAAATTCCGGTTCATCGCTTTGATAATATATACCGGATCTCCCCGTTAGGCCTTTGAAAATACGTCGCATATCTTCAATGAATGCAATCGAAAACGTCTTGCACTCATCGGAATCCGGATTTTGCGCAAGCATATAAAGATATCTGAGGCTGCTCTCTTTTGCCATTTCCTCACATCTGACCGAGATAATATTCTTCAGCGTCCCCGCACATTCTCTGACAATCGTCCATTCCAGCGGATGAACCCAGAAACGGGATGTGCGAATCCTTTTCTGAAGGCCATCAATAAACCTGTGAATGAGGCTACGAGCCTCATCCAAATCCTTGCTGTTACACAGGATTCCGTAGATCTCCGGATTCGCGTCCCACATCTTCTTTATGAGCTTGGCTCTCTCTTTCATCTCTCTATGCAGTTAACAAAC
>CAZTCA010000199.1:0-1841 GCA_964612405.1 uncultured Pseudomonadota bacterium | reverse complement strand
ATGATGAAAAGAAAAGGCAAACCGGGCAAGTTCCGCAAGCACGAGTTCCCACTTTCACGCTTTATGACCTGCGCAAAGTGCGGCTGTGCAATTACGGCAGAGCTTCAAAAGGGTCACCACTACTATCGTTGCACAGGGAAAAAAGGCAAGTGCGGCGAGCCATATACGCGAGAAGAAGTCTTAGACAAGCAGATCACGCAGGCAATAAGCGATGTCGCTTTGCCTACAAACATTTACACAAAGATGCTTGCGGAACTTGCCAGAGAGGAGCTCAAGGCGAGCCAAAGATTGCAACAAACAAAGGCAAGTGTCGCAACCCCTTTAAATGCAACAAAGGAACAGCTCGACAAGCTCTTGGACGCATATCTAAAGGCCTTCATCACAGAAAAGGAATACATCCAGAAGAAAGAGGGGTTGCTCCTTCAAAAGGTCATGCTTGAAGAGAAACTGGTCAAAATTGAACGCAATGGCAATCTTTGGCTCGAACCGTGCCGTGCATTTCTGCAATCGGCTCACCAAGCCCATCAGCTGGCAGAGAGTGAAAATTTGGCGGCAAAGCGGGATTTTCTCAATCGGCTCGGTTTGAACTTTCGTTTGAGCGACCGAACCTTAAGTTTTTCCTACACTTTTCCGTGGCCAATCCTCAAAAAATCGCGACCAATTAGATATTGGCGGAGAGGGTGGGATTCGAACCCACGGTGCCCATAAGGGCACAACAGATTTCGAGTCTGCCGCATTCAGCCGGACTCTGCCACCTCTCCACGGAACATATCAAAAAATAGGCAACTTTTTTTGAGTACTGACGATATATACCCAAGATCACAAAGGAAAGCAAGTATGCAAGCACTTGTAATAGGCATAGCGGGCGGTTCGGGGTCAGGCAAGACCACAGTTGCCAGCAGAATCATTGAGAAGGTCGGAGTAGACCGAATCTCCTACCTCAAGATGGACAGCTATTACATAGATCTGGCCCACCTTCCACTTGAACAGCGCGCAAAGAATAATTTTGATCACCCTTCCTCTATCGACATCGATCTATTCATCGAACATGTAAAATCCCTAAAGGCAGGTCTGGACGTTGAAAAACCGGTTTATGATTTTGTTACACATACAAGAAAAAAAGAGACCGAGGCTGTCAAAGCACGGCCGGTAATAATTCTTGAAGGGATTTTACTTTATGAAAATTCCGAACTCGTCAACCTGATAGACATCAAGACATTCATTGAGACACCGTCTGATTTGAGATTCATTAGAAGACTAATGCGCGATATCAAAGAGCGTGGCAGAACACCCGAGTCGGTCGTGGAGCAATATTACAAAACCGTGCGCCCGATGTATAAAACCTTTGTCGCCCCGACAAAAGAGATTGCGGACATAATGATACCGTGGAAGGGTTATAACGAAGCCGCGATTGATATGATAATTGGTAAAGTTCAAGATGCCCTGACAAACAAGGACCAGCTCAGTCTTTCTCTTCCTCTTGATCAACCTCAAAAGACTCTCTAGAAACCTTCTTGCCTGGAACCTTATATTCACCCATTGCCCAACGGCCAAGATCTATCATCTTACAACGCTCTGAGCAGAACGGCCGCCACGCGTTGTCTTCTTCGGTTGTTAATTTCTTACACAAAGGACAAAGATTTGTTGTATGTTTGGGCATGCGACAAACATGCCATAAAGAATAAATTTCGCAATTCAAAAATTAGCGGACCATTCTGATTGCGTTTTTCCTATCTTCTGAAATCAAAATAGCCCTTCCGCCTCCGTGGAGTTCAATCGGAGCTATGCCGCCCGTATAGTGGCCGCCGCCGACATCGGCTCCGCTACCATCATATATAAAT
>CAZTCA010000198.1:0-1921 GCA_964612405.1 uncultured Pseudomonadota bacterium | reverse complement strand
CGTGTAGTATCCCTTCTGGTTGCCCATGGAGGTGATCTGCACTGCGTTGTGGGGCAATGACTTGACGTAGCTCTTTCTCGGCTTTCTCTTGGAATATCTAGTCCATGCCTGCTTCTTGATTTCCCTTACTATCCTTCCCGGTCTTAATCCCATAAAAACACCTTGTGTGATCGATACAGAATATCGTCTGTAAATGCATAGTATCTTCACTCTTGTATTATAAAAAGAGCCGAATAATACAAATCTAATTTTATCAAAGTAAATTTAAATACTTTTCCTTTTAAACTTTTTATGTTTAAACGCGACCAATAAAGAGGATGCGTAGTTAAGAAATGATAGATTTATTCGTGCAAAAATAACCTCTTTCTGCCGACTCAAGAGAAGGTTTATATATAATAAATAAGTATATATTTTATAGTAGTTTAACAATGGTTGTGCCATGGAGAAAGGAAAGAGGAATCCGAGTCAGAATCCTGCGAACAAGCAGGCTAATCTCAACCGATTCATCTCTAATCTCATTCTTATGCTCGTTTTCTTCGCAGGGATATCTATTGCCGCCACGTGCGGTACTGGATCGACTGCAGGCATGATCAGCTATTGGCGCGCGGAAGGCAACGCCTCTGATTCCGTGGGTTTGAACGATGGCGTACTGGCCAACGGAGCGGGGTTTGCATCGGGTCAGGTCGGCCAGGCCTTCAATCTTGATGGGATTAACGATTACGTTAATTTTTCCAACAGCAGTTCTTTTAACACTCCCGTGAGCACGGGCCAAGTGACTATCGAAGCTTGGTATTATATCAGCGGCACTTCATCATTGGGCGGGGATTGCGCCAATATGCCGGCGAAATACGATGCGGCGGGCGGTCCGACATACGGCATTTTTATTTGCACCTGGGGCGTCAGGCAGCATATCAACGATGGGACGGTGAACGACTATTCTACCTCGTTTTCGCTTGATACGTGGGTCCATTATGCGGCGACATATAACGGCAGTATTGCACGCCTTTATAAGAACGGGGTTCAGGTTGCGACCAAATCAACTTCAGTTACAATGTCGATCAATTCAGCAAATATGCTCATGGGTCTGCATGGTTATGTCTCATCCAGGTTCTTCTATGGCCGTGTCGATGAACTTGCAATCTATAATAGAAGTCTGGATTCTACTGAGATCCAGGAGCATTATAATGCGGGAGTTGCCGGACAGCCTTACTGCGCCGCGCCAGTTCCACCTTCAGTCAATTTCACTTCTCCGACTCCCGATGACGGTGCGCAGGTAACATCGAATTCAGTCGAAATCAACGCCACCATCGATTTGTCGGATCAGTTGCTCGACACGTTCAAGTTCAACTGGAACGGCACCAACTACACTTTATACGACTCATCGCTCGTCCTCGCACTGAACTTCAACAACAATTCCGCGATAGGCGAAACAGCAACAAAGGCGGTCGATATTTCAAAATACGGAAATAATGGGACGTTTGTGGGAGATACTGTTTGGAGTTCTTCTGGAAAGTTTGGAAACGCAGTAACATTTGATGGAAGCGGAGACTATGTTAGTATTCCAAATTCTTCTAGTTTGAATCCAACTTCAACAATTACAATTTCTTTTTGGATCAATCCTGCCGCATTAGTAGATTATGGTCCGTTTATTTCAAAATGGAATGATATAGGAGCTAATGAAAGAACTTATTCCATATGGCCCGAATCAAATAAAGCCGCGTTTTATATAAGTCATGATGGGAGTTCAGCAATCAATAGTGTAAAAACCACAACTTCATTAATCATAGGACAATGGCAGCAAGTAGTCGCAGTATTTAATGGGACTCATCTTAAAATCTATTACAATGGGGTTTTAGATGCAACTCCAGTAAGTTTTCCGGGAGCAATCGCCACCAATACCAAGCCATTTTATATCGGAAGA
>CAZTCA010000197.1:0-1942 GCA_964612405.1 uncultured Pseudomonadota bacterium | reverse complement strand
TTGGATCGTATTTCGTGGTGAAATAAGTTCGAATGTCGTCCCAGACACACCGCCAATTAGGGTATGTTCCGGGGACATACCCAAACTTCAGCCAGTGGCTGAAGGCAAACTGCGCGATAGTATAATGGCATAATACCTTTGGTTATAGCCTCTTTCCATTTCTCATTGCGGATAATTATGTCCGCACGTATGTATATACAGCTGGAATGGAAACTGAGGCTAAGTTCGGATCTGAAAAAAATGGTGATTTAAAGAGGGCGACAAGCTAACATACTGTTTAATAAGGAGATGTTGGTTGAAGTATATACTAGTACAATTTAGTCTTTGACAAAATGTTCACGAAAACATATGATGTTCACGAACCGTGAACGTGAGGTGATTTCGTGAACAAATTAGACCCGACAACTTTATTCCCTACCGAAGATCGCGTCTGGATGGCGATCCTCCTCCTGAATTACAAGGACAAAGTCTTCACGGTACGTGACTTTTCCAACTTGAGTGGCCTGAGTCTTGGCTTCATCTCACAATTCAGTAATCTGCTAAAGGAAGCCGGTTACATGGCCGAAGGTCGAAAGATGAAGCTCAAGGATCCGGGGGCCTTGCTCAATATTCTCCGGGACATCTATTTTTTTGAAAAGCACGAGCGTCATTCTTACTACATTGACTCACAACCTGAAGAAACGATCCAAAAGATTTGCAAAATTGGTAACGAGCGAAGCTACGCCCTTACCAGAATGGCTGGTGCGTCCAAAATTGCCCCCTTTGTACGTTTTGAGCTGGTCGATTTTTATATCTCCTCCGTAGAAGAGATTGCGCTGTGGAAAGAGAAACTCGAATTAATTGATGTGGAACTGAGCGGCAACATCAACCTGTTTGTTCCAAGTGACAAAAGAATCTTAACGGATGTGCAAACCGTGGATGGAATTAAAATCGTCAACAACATTCAGCTCTATCTCGATCTCTATAAATATCCGGCACGAGGTCGCGAGCAAGCGGAACACTTACGGGAGCAAAAAATAAAGATATGGTGAGATATTCAACACATTTTGAAGAAAATGAAACCACCCGCTCTCAAGCAGTACTGCTGGAGATCATGACCATTTTGGGTTCTTACCGAGAACATATTTATCTTGTTGGCGGATGGGCACCTTATTTTTTGCTTAAGTTATTTCAGAGGCCGGAAGACATATTTGAGCATGTCGGCTCAATCGACATCGATCTCGTTATCGATTTCTCGCAAATTGAAGAATCCCAATATCAAACGGTTGTGGACCTTCTCTTGAAAAGAGATTATGAGCAACGCTTGGATAAACTGGGCCGCGTCATTCCATTCACATTCCAGAGGCACTACACTGGAAAAAAGCACAGGCATCAACGGATTCAAGACGACCTCTTAGCCAGAAAAGCAAGGGGTGCGGACATCTTGCCACAACATCACATTTCATTCGACTTGAGTGGAGTCCTTCCTGATGGGGCAGAGCACACCTGTAAAATAAAGGTTGCCAACATTGTGTCTGCGTTGACGATAAAAGGCATTACCATCTCTGAGCGCTATAAGGAAAAAGATGCGTATGACATCTACTCGATGATAGCTCATTACAAAGAAGGCAGCTTAACTGTTCTAAAGGAAATCAAAGAGCATTTAGGAGATGGTTTAGTTCATGAGGGCATGCGAGGCCTTGTCCAAAAATTTGAAGTCGAAAGAGCCCCCGGACCTACGTGGGCTGCAAAATTTATGGAACCCAAAAATGAAAACGAGGCCGCTCTGAGACGGACAGAGATTTTTAACAGCGTCAGGCCTTTTGTGGAGGGGGTTGGGAAGTTATTAAGGTATGGCAAATAATTTAAACACAACCAAAGAGCAGGAACGTGCCGAGCTGCACCGCGCCATCTGGCAGATCGCCAACGATCTGCACGGTAGCGATTCCTAACTACGCTGTGT
>CAZTCA010000196.1:0-2010 GCA_964612405.1 uncultured Pseudomonadota bacterium | reverse complement strand
AATTTCATAATTCGGATAATCTTGATTCAGGAGAGAATCTAAAGTTCTGTGGATGGTCCGTGCGCCATTCCGAACGGGGACACAAATCGTGACTTTGGGTAAATGATTATTTATGAACGTCATGGACATACGATTTTAAAACCCCCGATTATAAATCAATTTCTTCAACTCTTCATTATACGCATACGGGCTATCGATATCATCGATCATTATCGGTCTATCTTTTTATCGCAATATTCAAAGCAGCAGGACTCATTTATCCGTAATCCAAGGTTGTATAATGTCCTTTTGATGCCCTCTCTGAGATCAATGATTTGGTGGAGGCCGCACTCTTCCCGCGCCCGCTTTGTCGACGGCACGTATCGTTCGGGTGGCATATTTGGGGCAGGTGATTTAGCTATTCTCACCTCAATAGGCTTCTGAAAACTCTGTGCCACCGTATTAGCGAGATCCGCAATAGTCATATCTTCTTCCGAGCCAACGTTATACGGACGGCATAACTCTCCTTTAAACAAAATCGTCCATAGCCAGATAGCCAGATCGGCAGCGTAGAGATAGGAGCGGTAGGGCGTTCCATCGCCGTTGACCTGGATGGGACCGCCATTCAATCCATCCCGGATGAAGTTTCCAATGGCGTAATGGATATCTAAGGGGAGGTAGGGGCCAACAAAGGAAAAACAACGGGCGATCTTCGTTTCGATACCATACTTTCTTGAATAAAGCGTACAGAGGAATTCTGCTGCCCACTTACTCACTCCCCATGCGGAGTTTGGGTCGGCAGGATTAGGTGCACCACAATAATCTTCTGGAATATGGGTCATGTCGGGTGGTTGTTTGCCATAGACAACTCCGGAACTGGTCAGAAGAAACTTCCTGGCATGGCACTGAACAGCAAAATCAAGGGTATGCCTTGTTCCTTCAACAACTGTATCGAACTTCACCAGGGGGTCTTCGCCGTGGAACGTTGCGCTGGCCGAGGTAGCGGCGGCGTGAATGATGTGCGAGAATTCCCCTTTGGGAAAATTGAAATCCCTGACATCTCCAATATGAAATTGGATTGCCGGATTAGCAGCAAGATGCGGTGCGCTTTTTTTGAATGCATCGTAATTCCTTGTCAGGACAAGGGCTGACGCATTAAGATCGAGTTTATCATTCGCCCAGGCAAAACTCTCCAAAAGCCAGCAGCCGAAAAAACCAGTGCCGCCGGTAATAAATAGACGTTTCCCGCGGAGGTCTTCCCAAAGGCCTTCAGTATGGGTTAGAATGTGATCTAAATCGACCGCGAGGGGGTTACCGCGGGAATTGTTTTGTTGTACCAGTAATGACATCTTTTTTATGTGCAATTCATAACAGTAAGCTCAAGAACGATAAAGCTTCCGTTGATCCCGAGTGATAAAATCTTCTTTTGTAAATACCTCAGAATATGGAACAGGGAGCGGCCTTCCATAAATCTTGTTGGCCTCATAGTTTGCGATAAACCCCCGATGTTCTGCAATAAGACAAGTATCCATATACTTTCCAAACCATTTAATATTCAAACCTCTTTCAATAATGTCCTTTAGCGGCTCCTCAAAAAAATTTCCCAGCGAGACATGAATATACGGACAGGGCATGATATCCCCATACTTTGTCACCGACACCATTCTCTTGACTGATATGCAACCTAATTCAAGCCCATAGGATGGCGTTAAGTGGGTAAATACATTATACTTTTTCTCAAGCCCTCTAACGTAATCCATATCATCTCTGTTGATCAAAACATCAAAATTTCCTTCCCAGCACCCGACAGGCTTTGCATATGTCACAAATACTCCAACACCTTTACCATTAAGGAACTCTATAAAATCAATAAACTCCGTTGATCTAATTCTTTGCTTGGTAACTACCGTTTGTATAATAAGATTTAATCCTGCGTTCAAAGCTGCATCAATAGCTCTCATGCATCTTTCATGAGAACCCGGTTTGCGTCTAAATTCATCATGTTCAGTCGCCGAAAGGCTATCAATACTT
>CAZTCA010000195.1:0-2053 GCA_964612405.1 uncultured Pseudomonadota bacterium | reverse complement strand
GTCGCTTTGCTCCTCGCAATGACAGAAAGTGTCATTTCCCGACAGGCTCCTAGGCGGGTCTTATTATAGAAAGAACATACGCATCAAGATCGATATATTTTTTGGCCGTTTCAAGAATATCTTTTCTCGTCACTTTCATTATGTCCTTTGGATAGTCTTCAACCTTTTTTATCCCCAGACCATATAGTTCATAGAAAGAATAATTAGATGCAAGGCTTGCGTTCCTCTGCTGGTCAAGCTCATATGTTCCGACAAGATGTTGCTGTGCCCGGTTCAGTTCATCTATATCAACAAGTTCTGTCTGCAGTTTGCGCAGTTCTTTCTTTATTTCGCCGATCGCGGTGTCTACCTTGGATGCCTCGGTGCCGATATATACCGCCAGATAGCCCGGTTCCACACTGCTGTGCATGACCGAATTAATTGCATATGCAAGACTCATCTTGTCGCGCAGAGAAACAAAGAGTCTGCCTCCCTGTCCAGAAAGGATATTATTCAGGACTACCAGTTTATAATGATCTTCAGATTTTATGCTCGATCCAAGATATCCCAGAACAATGTGCGCCTGTTCTCTTCCTTTTTTCTTTGTTTCGGTGATCAGGATCGATTCCGGTTTGTGAATTTTTATCGGTTTTGGCTCAGCCGATTTGGCACCTTTTCCCATAACAATCCAACGCTCTGCAAGCTCTCTGATCTCGTCGGGGCAGACGTCTCCCGCAACTGAAATGACGAGTTGTTTTGGATTTAAGAATCTCTGCCAATATCTTTTCAGTGCCGCTGGAGTCAAATCTTTTACGGATTTTCTTTCGCCGAGCATCTTCAAGCCATACGGGTGATTTCCATAAAGCGATTTTGTAAACTGCATGAATGCCAGCGAGCTTAAACTGTCTTCCTGGTTTTTTATATCATCCAGCTGTTGTACCTTTTCTTTTGCCACCTCTTTTTTATCAAAGAGCGGTTTGGTCAACACTTCCGCGAAGAGCCCGAATCCGTCATATAGTTTTTCACTCAGGAATTCCGTGCGAAGACCGATTGCATTTCTGCCGT
Source organism: uncultured Pseudomonadota bacterium (assembly GCA_964612405.1). Lineage (GTDB taxonomy): Bacteria > UBA10199 > UBA10199 > 1-14-0-20-49-13 > CAZTCA01. The sequence continues at coordinate 1,009 of CAZTCA010000195.1, read as the reverse complement.
AATAGCCGCCGATGAATCCGGCGATTGACTCAATCTTCTTCGCAATTTCAATTGCGCTTCTAACTTCCGTTCCCTTGGACAAAGAATGAGAGGTGAGATGAGAGATTCCGTTATTGGCAGGAGTTTCATATCTCAAACCACCTTTCATGGCTCCGTAGATGGAGATGATCGGAAGGGTATGATTTTCTCTGATAACAAGTTTTGCGCCGTTCTTGAGATGATAAATCTTCGGCGGAAGGGCAATTGCCGTCGCCTTCTTTGCAAGAATATGCGCCTTCTTCGGCTTGCATGCCACCCGGACGTTCTGCGCGGTGACGATTTTTGAATCCTCTCTCGGCGCCACCATACTGATTGTGCAATTATTCCGTTGCAGATATTTTTGTGCCGCACTTCGAACGTTTTCGGCAGTGATATCATTTATAATCTGGAAATATCTTCTTTCAAACTCGTGGTCACCTGCCGTTGCAAGAAAATATGCGAGTTTTGCCGCCTCGCCGCCGACGGTTTCTCTTTCGTAGATCTCACTCGACCTTATGTTTATCTTTGCGCGATTTAGCTCGGCCGCGGATGCAGGTTCTGTTGAGATTTTTTCAATCTCATCCCAGATTGCCTCTACCGCCTTTGAGGCCTTCGAGGCTTGCATTGTTCCGCCTATAATAAAAAGGCCCGGATATCTAGGCGTGAATGCGTAACTATAAATATTATGGACGAGGCGCTTCTTCTCTTTGACCTCTTGTTCAAGTCTGGACGAATAAACACCTGCAAGGATGTGCCCGAGCATATCAAGTGCTGGAATATCTTCGTGTGTTATCTCAGGAACATGAAAACCAAAAGTAAAATAGACGGTCTGCGCATCCATATAATTGACATTCACATTTAAAGCGGTCTGGGGCGGTTCTCCGATCATCACGTTCATGCTTGAGTGTGCAACGCCGGAGCTTCTCTTGGAAAATGCAGATTTAATCTTTTCAAGCATTGCGTCGGATTCGAAATCACCGACCACGATGCA
>CAZTCA010000194.1:0-2074 GCA_964612405.1 uncultured Pseudomonadota bacterium | reverse complement strand
CTTTACCAATTGGATTCAAGTCCGGCCGGGTTTGAGTGGATTGATTTTAACGATACGGAAGGAAGCATCATATCCTACCAGCGTTACGGACAGGACAGGACTGATTCCCTGATAGTGGTCTGCAACTTTACGCCAGTGCCCCGTTTCAACTATTGCGTCGGCGTCTGTCAACCCGGCTTTTATCAGGAACTCCTCAACAGCGATTCCGGATACTACGGCGGCGGCAACCTGGGCAACAGCGGCGGACTGAAAACTCAAAAAATCCCCTACCACGGCAGGCCTTTCTCTCTTTCTCTAACCCTCCCGCCCCTGGCCACCCTGGTTCTTAAGTATACCGAATAAATGTCATTGCACGGGTTCTCTTTCCAGCGCTCTGGAAAGGGGGCGTCCGTATTGTGCCGCGGCAATTCCATCCTATTTGACAAATAATATTAATATGATAAAATATGATTCGGAGGTAAAATTTATGAAAACTATGGAACCGATGTCATTCACTTTCCCGAAGGAAATGGTGGAGGAAATACAGGACCTTGCCAAAGAAGAAAGGAAAACTAAGAGTCAATTAGTCAGAGACGCTGTAACCAACTACGTGCAAGAAAAAAAATGGCGAAACCTTCAGAGGAAAACGGCGCTTAAAGCACGGGTTCTTGGAATCTCTTCCGAGCAGGACGTTGACCGCTTGATACACCAGTATCGGGGGAGTAAAACTTGACTATCGTTTGCGACACCAACGTCTTAATCTCGGCGCTCCTCTTCCCCGGCGGACCACCTGATGAGATACTGAAATTGGTCAGGGAGGGTTATGCAAAACTGGCTATTTCTATGGAGATTTGCGCTGAATTTGAAGGTGTGTTGAGGGAAAAATTTGAAATGCCGGAAAAAGATACAAAGGAAGTTATTAAATCTATTCGGGAAATATCTTTTCTCGTTCAACCAAAAGAAAAGATAAGTTTAATCAAAGAAGACCCGCCAGACAATAGAATTCTGGAGTGTACGGTCGCGGCCGATGCCGACTATATCGTCTCCGACGACGCAAAACATTTACAGCCGTTAAAAGAATTCAAGGGCATTCCTATCCTATCGCCCGCTAAATTCCTGTTTTTGATTTAATGCTAATTTGCAGTCATACATAGAGCATAGGCGAACAAGAAGCATAGATTTTAGGCACATAGGCACAAAGGAGATACAGAAGTAAGAATTAAAGACTGTTGAATTGAAAAAACAGAATGTAGTAACCAGACTTCGTCTGTAGTATAATGTATCTGTGGACGGCAGTTATTGGTTAATGTGGTTTCCGGTTAAATTTTGAACACTTTTTAGCAATCTAATTTTACGAGAAACTAACATTCCACATTTGATTCGGTTGGGAAATTGAAAAATATATGAGCGAGGAACAAAAAGCCGATGGGTACTGCGAGGACAACAGAATCATGAATGATAAGCCGTATTTCGGGCCAGGAAAGCCGCATCCGCTAAACCAGGTTAAGACCGAGTTAATCTGGGAAGGGAAGTATGACGAGTATGGCAACCGTCGGGAGGTTGACGTTGCCGGTTGCATCTTGCCGCTCCAAAAGGTTGAAGCTATTGATGAACCGCGCCAGCAAGCCGAAGGCGCGGGTCAAACGGAATTATTCAAGAAACAGTCCAAGCGGCAGGATGACTTCCGAAATATGCTCATCTGGGGCGATAATAAACTGGTCATGGCCAGCCTGCTTACCGAGTTCAAGGGCAAGATTGACCTCATCTACATTGATCCGCCTTTTGATGTCGGTGCCGATTTCACGATGAAGGTACCAATCGGGGATGAGAAAGATACTATTGAAAAAGACCAGTCTACGCTTGAAATGGTTGCTTACAGAGACACTTGGGGCAAGGGCACCGATTCCTATCTTCACATGGTGTATGAAAGGCTAATTTTAATGAGAGATTTATTGTCGGAAAAAGGAAGCATCTATATTCATTGCGATTATAGGGTAAACGGACTCATACACAACCTTTTGGATGAGATATTCTCAAAACATAATTTTCAAAATGAAGTTATTGCGCATTACACAGCCGTCGGATTAAAAGCTAA
>CAZTCA010000193.1:0-2089 GCA_964612405.1 uncultured Pseudomonadota bacterium | reverse complement strand
AGAGCTCCAAGTCCGGTGATACATATGAGTCAGTAGGAGCTTCTAAGTGGAAGGCAATGGGATTTGAGAATGACAATCCGCTAGGCATCCCAGACAGTCCAATGGAGGGGATCGAAAGTTATTCATCCGCCCTGGGCAACGCATTGAACGAACAGATGGATTCAGACATGCTCGGAGACCCGAGTGCGTTTATTCCGGCAACTCCGTTGAATTTATCAAGAAGAAATCCTGCGAAGGATGAATACCTGAAGAGTTTTGGAGAAGTAGAGCTTCCGCCAAGCATTGCAGACACGGCAAGGCTCTTCCCGACAGATAAGAAAGAGCTGAAGGATACATTGATACAGACAAAAGCACATTACTTAAGCTATCTTGATCTATATAATGACAGGCTTGCCAATATAAAGAGGGGTATCAAGGGCGGAAGAGAATCTGCATACGAAGTAAAGATTTCAAGACAGCTGGTTGTAAAACTTGAAGATGCAATAAGATTCACAAATAAACAGCTTAAGTATGTCGACGTAGAACTCGGTAAATTGGGAGATATATAAGGGGTAGGAGAATATTATGAAAATAGACTGGAAAGCATTCATAGCGCCAAAAGGGGAATTCAAGAGTCAGTTCGACGAGGACGTCTTGAATGAACCGGATGAGAGCTATTTTGATCAGACCCCTGAGTCCGAGGTTGAAGATGAAATCATGAGTCTCTTTGGGATGGAAGGGTCCGGCTCAGTTGCGGCCCCAAGCGCAACTTCGCTCTCAATGGATGAAACAATGGCGCCCGGAACCGCAATCGATCCAGTCACTGGAGAAACTATTAAGACTGCAGATCTCTACCCTGCCCCAAAAATCGATGACACTATTAAGAACTCCGGTTTTGAAATGAATTTTCAGACTTTAGACAAACTTGAAAAGGCCTATGATCTGGCTCTCACAAAATATAAAGGAGCAAGGGCAGATCTGAAGAAACAGATTGAAGGCGGATATTTGAGCCCATCAGATCTATCAGCTAAGACATCGCTTGTTGAACAACTGAACAAGGCAATTGAGAGCATTGAAGAGAGCTTGAGCGTACTACCTCAAAGGAGAGAGGATCTCAGCAATATCTATGTTAATGAAAATACCGCTCTTCATGAAGCAATGAAGACATATGCAACCGCCTATAACGACGGTGATCAGAAAATCAAGTCGGAGATCGTGAGCAGAATCGAAAGTTCTGTTGATATAAACAAAGACGGATGGATCGGCGAACCGGACAAGGGCCTGAGGATCAATCTTTATGCGGATCCGGAGCCACGCTGGATTATCTGGGACGACACTAAAAATAGAGTGGTTGAGAAATTCGACCCCGCAAGCGGCATTGCGATTGGTGTTGAAAATATGTTCGATCCCACAAGAACGTGGGATATATCTTCCGCCGGTGCAGAAATCGGCGCCAAGATTGGCGAAGAGGCAATGACGCTGTATGCAAAAAATCCGACCAGCAATTCCGCATTGGAGAACAAGTGGCATACTAAATTTGACATCTCTATTCCCGACTACGTCACGGTGCGTATTGATAAGGAGACTGGCGAACCCAAGATAAATGATCATGAGGATGCAAGAAGCTATATGTACCCACTTGAGTTTGCCACAGACCCTGGAACAGGCGCGATTACCCAGCCACCTCCATCGAATCCGAAAAGCTACATGCAGGTAAGAATAACCAAGGTGGAAGTGACATCTGACAATATCGGTGATGTTGATGGTGGTGTTTATGACCACGTCATTAGATTCTTGACCACGGGCGATCAGGTTGCGGCGTCGATCAGGATAAAAGATGGCGCGAGATATGCGTTAGCACTCAACGGCAAACAGCGCACCAGTCCAGTACATATCGATGCAACCAGCATGCAATCCACATTTCAACACCAGATCGGCAATATACAGGACTTGCTGACCGAATATGATGTTGACCCGACCGAGGGAGCAGAAACAACCGACGAAAAAACCAGAGCAAATGATGCTTTTCAATATACAATGGGAAACTTCACCAGTCAGAGCTCAACAGTTGAGCTGGGAGATCCATCATCCACGGGAATCATTGCATACG
>CAZTCA010000192.1:0-2094 GCA_964612405.1 uncultured Pseudomonadota bacterium | reverse complement strand
AAATAAAAGTTGCGGTTGACAACGGCGATGTTGAAAGTAAATTAAAAGGCCCGGTCGCATTGAGGGGTTTTCACAGATTTGTGAGGAATTAAAATGGAACAAACCAAACATTTAGGAGGAAAGCCATTTATGAATAACAAACATAGGTGTAAAATGATTCAAGAAGACCACATCAAGGTCATAGCCGAGATCGCGCAGTCTTATGAAGGTAGATTAAATATTCTATTGGACCTTATTGGAAAATTATCCCATACCGGGGTGGATGGCATAATGTTTCAAGTCATTTATGCGGATGAGCTGGCTTTGCCGGAAAATGGAAACTATAAATTTTTCAAAAGCCTCGAATTTTCAAGAGATGCTTGGAGACAGGTTGTGGAAGCCGTTCACTCCGGGCACAAGATGGCAGTTGCGGAAGTGTTTGGTATTGAGTCAGCAACAATGTTATTTGAGCTTGGAATAGATGCAATAAAAATCCATTCCGCCGACCTGGCAAACATTCCCTATCTAAAAGCGGCCGGTGCATTCGGCATACCTGTGATACTCGGTGTTGGTGCAGCGACGGAGGATGAAATTGAAATCGCCTTAAAATCCTTGCGGACAAAAGGAAATCCGGAGATTGTCTTGACCCACGGCTACCAGCTGTGTCCCACGCCAATAGGTGAAACCCACCTTTCCAAAATAAAAGCATTAACTGCAAGATTCCAACTTCCTGTGGGATACTCCGATCACATAGCCGGAAGCCTTGATGGGGACATTTCCCGAAAGGGGGCTTTTACCGACCTGCTGCCGCTCCTGTCAATATCCTGTGGCGCCGTTTTGATAGAAAAACATGTAATGCCGGACAGATCTAGGAAATGGGAGGATTTTGAGTCAGCGATAACTCCTGAGGAACTGGATAATCTTATCGGACTGATTTCCCTGGCAGAGAAGGCATACGGGACAGTTGATGTTTCCTGGAACGAATCAGAATCCAAATATAGACTGACTTCAAGAAAGTTTATAATTACGAATAAAGATCTGCGGGCAGGGCATGTTGTGCAGGAAGGAGATTTTACCTATAAAAGAATTGCGGTTCCTGCCTATGGAATAGTAAATTCTCATGAGGTTATTGGCAAGAAACTGCGCGTGAATCTTGAAAAGGATAAGCCAATCTTGAAAGATGATATAGGGGGATGAATTATGGCAAATGTTGATGCGATACTGGCCTGCCGGATGCAGGGAGGTAGGCTCTACGGTAAACCCTTGCAGCCTTTAATTCCAGGCAAGATTACGATTCTTGAATCTCTTCTCGAATATCTGAGGCAGATTAAAATGATCAGAAAGATAATACTTGCCATATCTGAAGGCCATGAAAACTACGGTTTTGTCAGAATGGCAGAAAAATATTCGCTTCCCTATGTGAGAGGAAGTGAGAATGATGTATTGCAACGCATTCTTGACGCTGCCGCGCAGGAGAGCTCCGACAATATTTTCCGTATTACTACAGAAGGGCCTTTTGTAATTTACGAATATGGCGATGCGCTTATTAAGGAGTTTTTTGAAGGAGGGTATGATTGGGCCGCATACAAGGATGTTCCGGAAGGAACGGGCTTTGAGCTGATTTCGACAAAGGCTCTTCAACGATCCCATGATTGCGGCACTTCAAGAAACCGCAGCGAGCTAGTGACATCTTATATTTGCGAGCATCAGGAGGAATTTAAAATGCTTTTTAAGGAACTTCCTGTCCACATGAGACGCCCTGAAGTAAGATTGACGGTGGATTACCCGGAAGATATGATTTTCTGTCAGGCGGTCTATAGAAGTCTTAAAAAAGAAGGGGATATTATCCCGGTTGAAAAAATAATTGATTTTTGGGATAAAAATCCGGAGATTCGCAAACCGGTAGAGAGTATTGGCCTAGATTGGGGCACAGGACGGTTGGTATGGACCAGTGAAGATGCGAAGCAAGAGCGGGGGGCAACAAAATATGTCGAAAAGAAAAAATGATAATCTACCGATAAACTACCGATTATTTAGTGCTAATCTGCCGATTACGAGTTGGAGAGAGAATTAATGAGATGTCGCCAAACCATTATGAGAGATATCTAAATTAAA
>CAZTCA010000191.1:0-2094 GCA_964612405.1 uncultured Pseudomonadota bacterium | reverse complement strand
TTGTCTATCTATAATATATTCCACCGCTATGAATCAGAAAACATGTTCTTCAACAGGGTGCGTTCTTTGCGACACTTTTTTCAGGCTGCATATTGAAGAGAAGATAACGCTGATCTTCTTTGTGGTTGCGGCTATTTTTGACTCGCATTTCCATGTGTCGTTTGTCAGGGGAGTTTCAACCCATCTAATTTTCGATTTTGGCCTTCTCGTTCCGGCCTTCTTCGGATTTTTTATAGTCGGCCTGATATTCTTAAAAATTCGCAAGAAAGATAATTTTATATTCTCCGACTATGTGAATAGAGGTTCGTCTCTGGCGTTTGTCAGGGTAACCATGGCGCTTCTGATCGGCTATTATGCTTATTCACACACGAAGATTCTTGCGCCCCTCATCAATTCGGGGAATTATGACGACATTCTCTTTAAAATAGATCAGTTCCTGTTTTTTGGATATTCTCCAACTCTTGAGATGCTGAAGATCAATAGCCAATGGTTCGTTAACCTGATGTTTTTCAGTTATACTGGCTTCTATGTTGCCTTCCCTCTGGCCATTGCTCTGACTTTTCTCCACAGGGATCACGTTTTGGCGAGGAGGCTGGTTTTAGGAATCCTGATCATAGATTTCATCGGGCTGGCGCTTTATTATTTACTGCCTGGATTGGGCCCACTCTTTTATACGCACGACCTCTTTGCCCACATTCCAAATAAATACTACGATCTGCTCTGGAGCGGACATCTTGCGATAATCAACAACCCGTCGACATTTTCCGTGGCTCCACATAACGGCGTGGCGGCGTTCCCAAGCCTTCACTCGGCACATTTCCTTTTCCTTATATTGACGATCACGCGTCTTAACCGCTGGATGTATATCATCTTCATCCCGTGGCTCATATGTATGTATATGGCAACTGTCTTCATGGGCTGGCATTATGTCATCGATCTGATCGCCGGCGTGTTCATCACCGTTGCGGCTGTCTGGATCAATAAGCTCCTGATCCCCCACAATAAATAGAGTTGATAATTGGGCCGTTTCTATATAGTCCACATGTCATGGATAGAGTGGTTTTAGAAGCGCCGGCCAAGATAAACGTTGTCTTACGCGTCACGGGTGTGCGCGCCGATGGTTATCACGAACTCCTGATGTTGAATGAGAAGCTAACGCTTGCGGATGAAATTTCTATTGAGACTAGAGACCAGAGACTAGAGACCAGAGACCAAGGAATCACAATAACGTGCGACGATCCGGATGTTCCATGCAATGAGACAAATCTTTGTTATAGAGCGGCCAGTGTTGTTTTTGAAGAGGTCGGCAAGTCTGCAGGTCGTCAGGTCGTCAGGTCGGTAAATATTGACATCAAAAAACGGATACCAGTAGCGGCAGGACTTGGTGGCGGGTCCTCAGATGCTGCCGCTGTGATGATGGGTTTGTCTAAAATTTCGGACCTTAACTGGTCGCGCGAAAAACTTGCAGATTTGAGTCTCAAGATAGGAACCGACCTTCCATTCTTCTTTTTTGATGGGCCTGCCGTGGTAGAGGGGGTAGGAGAAAAGGTCAGGCCTGTGGAAAAATTGCCTAACATGCCGATAATATTGATAAATCCAGGATTTGAGGTTTCAACCCCAGAAATTTATAAGACATTCGATAGAATTAAAGAATTGCAATTGACACATATAAATCAAGATGTTAGTAGCCTCCCTCCGTCCGCTGGAGTGCTGGCTGGGCGCAATTTCAAGGGGTTGGCTGATGTTGCTGAAGTTATCCACAATGATCTGGAATTCGTAACAGCTGAAAAATATCCCGAGATTGTAGAGATTGAAAATTTGCTAAAAGAATCTGGTGCGCTTGTTTCTTGGATGAGTGGAAGTGGTCCGACTGTGATTGGACTGTTTGAAAGTATTGAAGAGAGAGATGCAGCATTTGAAAATTTAAACGAAGCAAAGTGGAGAGTGTTCCTGACATCGAATTGAAAATTAAGCCGAACGATGGCTCTGCCGGTGTTTGGCGCAATTGGGGAGTCGACAAGCGGCAAGTCACCAGCCTTTGGAGCTGGTATCGATGGTTCGAATCCATCCTCCCCAGCAAGAGAATGTTTCCCT
>CAZTCA010000190.1:0-2142 GCA_964612405.1 uncultured Pseudomonadota bacterium | reverse complement strand
TTGCTCTGTGTGTTCTCTGTGGTTTATTCATAAAATTAACACAACCTCCCCTGTGTGGTTTGGAGAACCCCGGTGATAAAATCCCTTATATCGATGTTTACCGGACAGAGGCTCACGCATCTTCCGCAGCCGACACATCCAAACTCTCCTTGTTTTTCAACGAAATAGCTGAACTTGTGCATAAACCGCTGTCTTAACCTGTGCTTTTGTGAGGGTCTTGGATTATGGCCCGAGCCCTCTTTCGTAAAGAGTGGAAACATACATGAGTCCCACAGGCGAATACGCACTCCTTTACCGCGTCTGTCTTCGTCCTGTATATCAAAGCAATAGCAAGTTGGACAGGAATATGTACATAAGGCACAACCCAGGCATTTTGAAGAAACCTCCTCCCAGATAGGATCATCCCATAGGGCATCCAGTGATGCCTTGAGTGAATCGAGTTTCGGAGGTTCACACATTGATGATTCAGCTCTCTCTTTCGCATTCTGCGCCCTCTCGATATCTTTCTTTGTTGCCTTTTTGAGCATAGCGACGCTCGAAAGAAAACCCTTACCATTCTCACTTATTGGTTCAAAAAGATAAGCATCACCGATATCGGTAATGAAGATATCCGAACCTGTATTGTTGAATGGACCACCATCCAGCCAGTTGCAGAAACAAGAGGGCAATGGTTCATTGCACGCGAGAGATAAAACCAGGGCGTTTTTTCGCCTGGCTGCCCAGTATGGGTCCTCGTATTTGGGGTCAATAAATACTTGCTCTAAGAGGACAAAGCTCTTTGCGTCACAGGGTCTTACTCCGAAGATGGCGATCGGTTTACCTCTATATTCGGCGGAGTGCATGCCGTCCTCGTCGTAGCGGAACATCACTTCTGTCTGTGGATAAAAGACATCCTTTGGCGGCCTGTGCGTTCGCGGGAAATCGAGTGCGGATTCTCGCCCGGGCGTCAGTTCCACAAAAGCGACCACACCATCTGTTTCCACCGGTGCATACACGGCGAATTCTTCGCCGAGCTTCCGCAGAAACTGCCCCAATTTGCCTTTTTGTAGCTTGTAAGTGTCCATTTCCATCACATTATGAATTCTTCTTTATCGTTTTCGTCAAATGTTGCCATTGCCGGCTGTGTCTCAAAATCCAATCCGGCGGTAAATCCAAAACGCTCCCTCACTTCCTTTTCTATACGCTTGCTGAGCATTCGAACGCCTATATTTAGGGGGCATGCCGCAGCACATGCGCCGCAATCAACACAGCGACCGGCAGTATGCAGCGCGCGCACAATGTGGAATATGATTGTATCACTCAGATCGTTACCCTTGCCTATCCACTGAGGGGTACTGCAGTCAACGAAGCACTCCTCACAATAGCACATGGGACAGGCATTGCGGCAAGCATAGCAACGAATACACCTTGAATATTCTTTCTCGAAATACGCCCATCTTTCATCGGGTGATTTTTGTTCAAATTCATCTACTGATGAGTACTCGTCCCTTAACTTGAGAGGTTCAGCTGGTTCCCCGACGAAATAATCATACTGCACGGCATTGGGATAACGGCAGGCAAGACAGCTGTCCGAGAGAAGCTCGCTCCTGTTGAGTTCCAACTCAAAACCATTTCCGAAAAGGGTTATCTTCCCCTCGATAATTTCAAAGTTTTTCATCTCCCTGCCGGCAAGTTTCTTTCTCAATTTGCCGGGGTCAACGACACCTTTGCACGGAACGCCGATGATCACCACATTTTCACGTTCAAACTGACCTTCCACAACAAGCTGCACCACCGCTCGTGCGTCACAACCTTTAGCTATTATACCGACTCTGCGCCTATCGCCGCGCTTCTTTTCATCCACAAGATATCTCGCCAGATTGTTCTGGCATGTGAAATCGAATATAAGCTTATCCGCGTCGTCCGCGGATTCGATCAAGCACGGCGTGGCGCGCAATGGAAGGGTGCCCTTCGTATAACCTATGAGAAGTCCAAGCTTCTCTTCGACAAAAATTTCCTTTATTTTCTCAATCAATTTATCCACATGTCCTTCCTTTGTAACCCATGTTATGTAAAATATCAACCACAGAGGTCGCAGAGATTACAGATTTTTTTATCTTCTCTGTGCTCTCTCTTAAGCCTCAAGTTTCTCTAAACCCTGCA
>CAZTCA010000189.1:0-2154 GCA_964612405.1 uncultured Pseudomonadota bacterium | reverse complement strand
AAAGATCATTGCCGGCAAAGAGAAGGGGAAAACCGGAAAGGTCTTGCAGGTCAATATAAAGAAAGGCCGCCTTCTGATTGAGAAGATGAATATGGTCAAGAGGCACATGAAGCCAAGCCAGCAGTATAAGCAGGGTGGAGTGGTGGAGAAGGAATCTTCTATTAGCTGGTCCAACGTAATGATTATGTGTGCAAAGTGCGACAAGGCAGTTAGGGTGAAACATAAAATAATTGAAGACCACAACAAGAGAGTCTGCGCAAAGTGCGGAGAGGTTTTGGATACTTAAAACGTTGATCGTTGAACGTTGATTGTTGGTCGACTAGTTCGATAAACGATAAACGATAAACGATAGGCGATTAAAAAATGGCAAGATCAGAATACGAAGAGAGATATATAAATGATTGCGCTCCTGCTTTGAGTAAGCAGTTTGGTTATAAGAACAAGCTGGACATACCCAGACTGCAGAAGATCGTAATCAACACATCTTTGAAAGAGGCGGCTCAGGACTCAAAGGTAATGGACGTGGCGGCAAAGGATATCGCGGCAATAGCGGGGCAGAAGCCTATCATCACTAAGGCCAAGAAGGCGATATCTAACTTCAAGCTACGTGCCGGACAGCCGATCGGTTGTTGTGTGACTTTGAGGCGCAAGAGGATGTATGAGTTTATGAACAAACTGGTTAACGTTGCCCTGCCAAGAGTCAGAGACTTCAGAGGGGTGAGCGTAAAATCATTTGACGGTAGTGGAAATTATACTCTGGGCTTGACGGAACAGATCATCTTTCCTGAAATCAACCCTGATAAAGTAGCCAAGGTATTTGGTATGAATATTTCATTTGTCACAACATCAAAGACTGATGATGAGTGCAAAGAGTTGTTAAAATTAATGGGAATGCCCTTTAGGCGTTGAGTCAGTTAGGTCAGTTGAGTTAGTTAACAGACCAAACAGAAATAACGGACTAAACAGAAATAACGGACTAAACTGGCCAAACTGGCTAAACGGACTAAACAGATATGGCAAAGACATCACTAAGGATTAAAGCAAGAAGAAAGCCAAAATTTAAGGTCAGGGGATATAACAGGTGTCCGCTGTGCGGAAGGCCGAGAGCCTTTCTGCGTAGATTTGGCATGTGCAGAATCTGTTTTAGAAGTATGGCGCTTAAAGGAGATTTACCGGGAGTTGTGAAGGCAAGCTGGTAGAAATACGGTCGGCAAGTCTGTAAGTCGGCAAGTCTGTAAGTCGTAAATTAAATACAGACCTGGAGGCTTGGAGACTTGGAGACTTGGAGACTAAAAAAATGAGCATGACAGATCCGATAGCAGATTTATTAACACGAATCAGAAACGCCAACAAGGCGGGACAAGATCAGGCGGTAATCCCATTTTCGCGTCCGAAAGAGGGGATTTTGCAGATTCTCAAAGACGAAGGTTTTATTAAGTCATTTGAGACAGTGGGAGAAATCCCCAGAAAAAACCTGGTTGTTAAGCTGAAGTATAAAGGCAAGATGGAGAGGGTTATCGAGAGCCTTGTTAAGATCAGCAAACCCGGAAGAAGAGTTTATGTAGGTCATAAAGATATTCGCCACATCAGAAGGGGTTTGGGTGTAATGATTCTGTCAACCCCGAAAGGGATTGTGACAGACACGGCCGCAAAGAAGATGAAGGTTGGCGGAGAGTGGCTCTGCTCAGTCTGGTAAACTTTGAAAGAGAAATTGTATGTCACGTATAGGTAAAAAAGAGATAAAGATTCCGGAGAAGGTCAAGGTCAATATTTCGGGATCTAAGGCCACAGTCACCGGGCCCCTGGGCAATTTGACAACGGAACTTCACCCGATGGTGTCCGCAGAGGTCAAGGGCGACATGCTTCTTGTGAAGAGACCCAATGAGGAGCAGGAAGTTGTTGCTATTCACGGCCTGACCAGAGCTCTATTGATGAATATGATTCGCGGTGTATCGGAAGGTTTTATTAAAGTCCTAAGCATCGTGGGTGTTGGTTATAAGGCCGAAGTGAAAGGGAATAATGTTGAACTTGCACTCGGCTATTCAAACCCCGTGATTTTTCCGCTGCCGCAGGGGATCAAAGTCAAAGCAGATAAGCCTACAAGGCTAAGCATCACAGGAATTGATAAATATCTGGTTGGAGAGACTGCGGCAA
>CAZTCA010000188.1:0-2157 GCA_964612405.1 uncultured Pseudomonadota bacterium | reverse complement strand
GAAGAAAGCCTGAAGACAGGGCAGATATAGTTATTTATGAGGACGAGGAATTAAAAAAACCTTACTTGGTTGTTGAGTGCAAGAAAGACGGCATCAGCGACGCCGAATTCAGGCAGGCTATTGAACAGGCATTCGGCAATGCTAACAGCTTAAGGGCAAAGTTCGCCGCAGTTATTGCCGGCACTACAAAGACTGTCTTTGACATTGCAGGGTTTAAGCCGAGCGAAAGAGAAAGAAATGTAATCTCCGATGTCTCGGTAAGATATGGAAAAACGCCGAAATACAGATTCATTAAAAGCGATCCGGCAAAAGATTTAAAAATCGTCTCAAGAGAGGAACTTATCAGGGCTTTGGATAAATCCCACGACACAGTCTGGCAGGGCGGCAGGCTTGCGCCTACGACTGCGTTTGACGAAGTTTCAAAACTTCTTTTCTGTAAACTGAAAGACGAAAAGGGCACCAAGAAGGGCGAAACATACAAATTCCAGATCGGCACCCATGAATCAGCGGATGAAGTTTTTGACAGGATTGATTCTATTTATCAAAAGGCAAAAAAGGAAGACGCAGAGGTTTTTAGAGAAGATATCAGGTTGTATGCAAAGATTGTCTACAATGTGGTTGAGCATCTTCAAGAGCTGTCTATAAACAAGATTGATCTGGACACTAAAGGGGTTGCATTTGAACGGTTTATGCAGGACTTCTTTAAAGGCAAGATGGGGCAGTTCTTTACTCCTCGCCCAATTGTTGAATTTGCTGTAAAGATGCTTAATCCTGAAAGGACTGATTTGGTTTTAGACCCTGCCTGCGGAAGCGGCGGCTTTCTGCTGAATGCAATGGATTTGGTAAAAAAAATTGCAGAAGAAAATTATGATGACAAAGAGGCATGGGAGCACTGGCATAACTTTGCAATGAACCATCTCTACGGCATTGAGATTAACGACCAGATTGCAAGGGTTTGCAAGATGAATATGATTATTCACGACGACGGCCATACTAATGTAATAAGCACGGATTCCTTAAGAAATGTTAAAGAAATAACGAATATACATAAAGGCTTCAAAAAGGATTATTTCGATATTATCCTCACCAACCCGCCTTTTGGCGCAACTGTCAAATCAACGGAAATAGACTATTTGGAAAAATATGAACTCGGTAAAAGCAGGAAAAATCAGAAATCAGAAATAATATTTATTGAGCGGTGCATTGAATTTGTGAAGCCTAAGATAGGTAGGATTGGAATAGTGTTGCCGGACGGAATTCTAACAAACTCATCCTTGCAGTATGTGAGAAACTTCATAATGGAAAAGTGCCAGATATTGGCTGTGGTCTCCCTGCCCCAATTCGCCTTCACCCATTACGGCGCAGGCGTTAAATCTTCACTTGTGTTTTTGAGAAGAAAAGGCGAAAGCGAAAAATCAGTCAAATATCCAATCTTCATGGCAATAGCAGAACACATCGGCTATGACGCCACAGGCAGAGAAGACCCAGTAAATGATTTCGATAGGATTTATGAGGAATACAAAAAGTTTGTCAGATAACATGGCATAATATGAATTGGCATTGGACAGACCATATCGAATTACAGCTTGCTGAACGAAAAATTCCAAAGGAATTAGTTGAGACAGCGATCAATAATCCTGATAAAATAGTAGAGGGGAAGAAGAACCGCAAAGTATATCAAAAGGTAATAGGCGATAAGCTGATCAGGGTTGTAACAGAGGGAGGCAGTTTGATAACTGTCTATTTAACGGATAAGATAAAGAAATACATGGGAGGAGATTAAAATGAGAATACATTATTCGCATGAAGCGGACGCATTATATATAAGGCTTAAAGAGACCGATATCGCCAATACTGATGAAATAACCGAAGACATCATCATGGACTATGATAAGGACGGCAATGTGGTTGGAATCGAGATACTTTCAGCCTCGGAAAAGGCGGATACGCAGCAGCTAATTATACAGGCTTTCGATAGGGTAATGGTAGAGAAGCCTGCGGCTGCTTAAGGCATAAGGACTAAAGAATGCAATGTTTTGTTGTAAGTAGTGATGAGATTGAGGGAAGGCTTGATGTTTTCTATTACCTACCTGAATTTGTTGAGTTAGAAAGGAAGATAAGAAAAATCACTTCCAAAACTCTTGGTGATTACATCAT
>CAZTCA010000187.1:0-2184 GCA_964612405.1 uncultured Pseudomonadota bacterium | reverse complement strand
GGTGGATTTTCCGACACCGCCTTTGCCATTTACTATTGCAATAATTAAAGCCATGCAGAAATATTAGAATAAAAAAACAAAAGTGTAAAGAGGCAATTTGTTTGATTGGCTATTTCCGGGAATCCGTGGGAATTTTCCGGTTTATATTTGAGATTTAAAGAGGCTAAAAAATTTTGACAGTCGTAGAAATATGTGCTAAAAATATGATTAACATTGAAACATTATTCGGTCGCGAATAAGGAGGTGAAAAATGCCACTCAACGATGAAATAGACACTATGCGTAAGGAAATTCGAACCGATGGATATGGAATGTCAATCGGCGAATGGATAAGTCTCTATGAAAATAAGGAGATAGATATTCATCCTGAGTTTCAACGCTTCTACCGATGGAGCGATATACAGAAAAGCAATCTTATTGAATCGATTTTTTTAGGTATTCCTATTCCCCCCATATTCGTTAGTCAACGCAAGGAAGGCGTATGGGATGTCGTCGATGGTTTGCAACGGTTATCAACACTCTATCAGTTCGTTGGAGTCTTAAAAGACGAGAACGGAAACAATGTTGAGCCGCTCAAGTTGGAAAAAACAAAATACTTGCCCTCGCTCGAAGGGAAGAAATGGAATGCTCCAGATAGCCCAGACAACTCTTTAACTTCCGAACAAAGGCTCCTAATTAAGAGGGCCAAAATTGACGTTAGCATCGTCCTCCGTGAAAGCGACCGGATAGCCAAATATGAATTGTTCCAGCGGCTCAATACCGGAGGCGCAAACTTAACTCCTCAGGAAGTCAGGAATTGTATAATGGCCATGATTAAACCAGATTTCCATAAGTGGATTAAGTCTCTTACCTTGTGTGAGTCATATCAAGAATGTATTGCTCTCAGCGATAAGAACCTTGAAGAGCAATATGATGTTGAACTTGCATTAAGATTCATTATTTTTTCAACTTTGGATCTTGACAAATATGATCGTTCGAAAGATGTGGGTGAGTACTTAACAGACCGAATGGTGGAAATGGCACAAGACAATCATTTCGACAAACCATCAGCAGCAACTCGGTTCCGAGAAACATTTGACCATCTCAAAGTGGCTCTCGGCCCGAATGCTTTTAGAAGATACTCTAACGGTCAATTTAAAGGAGGGTTTCTGCTATCTCCTTTTGAGGTTGTGGCTTTCGGGTTAGGATTTAACCATCCTGACTTTCCGTCACCAGAAGAAATAACAAAAAGGACGCAACAGCTATATTTAGATACGGCGTACCAGAAATGGTCAGGTTCGGGAGTTAGGGCCAATTCACGCTTACCTCATCTTATTCCGCTCGGGCGGGATATATTTCGACCATGAGCAGTGGAACAATCGACAGTCTCTCAGACAAGCTCGCCGGGGAACTCATTTGGCGTAAGAAGGAACTTTTAGATTTAAGCTATTACATCGGCCTAACCCCACGCAATTACACAAGGCGGCAAGTTTTGGGCCGTTGCGGCGTTGCAATCCTGTATGCACACTGGGAAGGTTTCGTGAAACTTGCTGGACGCTATTTCCTTGAGTTTATTGCTATGCAAAAGCTTCGCAATAAAGAACTGCATCCCAATCTTTTGACACTGTCCATGAGGAAACAAGTGAATTTTGCGACGAATACCCTTAAGACATCAGAGTTTGGCAAGATAACTAATTTTTTTCTTTCGCAACTACCGAGCAGAGCAGCGATTCCATATAAAACGGCTATTGAAACGAGTTCCAATCTATCATCAGCTGTGCTTCGCGAAATCATGTGGTGTCTTGGATTAGACTATACTCCCTATGAAACAAGGGGAAAGTTTATTGACTCTTGTTTGTTGGGTAGACGCAATGTCGTGGCCCATGGAGGGGCAATGGATGTTGATCCGGACGGATATGACGAGATGCGTATGGATGTAATTACAATGATGACAAACCTGAAAACTCAAATTGAGAATTCTGCAGTACTAAAAACTTATATGAAACCGTCTCTATGGCCGAACAACGCCACGCACTCAGACGGGCAGGATCATGGCGTTTTGAGCTTTTGACAAATTCTGTCCTTAATTGCTTTTACCTACATCCGATTTCATCCTGCCCGCTGGTGATGGCTGATTTCCCTCAGCGATAACGCCGAGATATTTTTCTTTGATTTTTTTGCCCTGTCGCCAGGATGCGTATTTGTA
>CAZTCA010000186.1:0-2242 GCA_964612405.1 uncultured Pseudomonadota bacterium | reverse complement strand
GTTCCTTTACCAGCCCTTTATTTTTTGCAACGCCGCCGGCCATATAGTAGGGCGGTTCCCCTTTAATCCTCTTTGAAAGCGAAACGGTCCTTTCGGCAATTGCACGGTGGATCCCTCTTGAAATCTCTTCTTTAGACTTTCCGGATGCAATTAGTGAAATTACCTCAGACTCCGCAAAGACAGAACACATACTGCTTATAGGGACTGTCTTATTTGAGTTATGAGCGAGTTCGGCAAATTCTTCCAGTGACATCTGGAGTTTGTTCGCCATTACCTCAAGAAATCTTCCGGTTCCTGCGGCACATTTGTCGTTCATTGCAAATTGGGACACGTTGCCTTGATCATCAATTTTGATCGCCTTTGAATCCTGTCCGCCGATGTCGATGATTGTCGCCGCCTTGCCAAGAATGTGATGTGCGCCCGCGGCGTGACATGAAATCTCGGTGATAATATCATCTGCCATTGTTATATTGCTTCTTCCATATCCGGTGCCGATGATCCGCCCGACGTCTTCCTTCTTGACACCGCTCTTGTAGAGATTCTTCAACACATCCTCAACGCTCTTTTTGACCGATGTGCCGGTGGGGCAGACATCTTTGAAGATCACTTTTTTGTCTTTATCTATACAGACCAGCTTTGTTGCATGTGAGCCGCTATCTATTCCAACATAGAATAATGCCGATTTGTCATTGCGAGGAGTGGAGCGACGCGGCAATCCAGTGTCTTTTTTCAGTCTTCCCTTTAACCCTTCCAAAAATGCCTCTATTCTTGTCATAAGCTGTCCCTCATAATTTGCCGTCAATTCATGTTCGATAATAAGCGATGGGATATCCATCTCTTTGTTGAAATATCTAAAATCAAACGGATGAAAATCACAAAACTTGATCGAGTTAAAAATCAATCCCTTGATTTTTTCTTCCTCAATCCTTTCTTTCAGCCTTTCCCTATATGCGTGATCATGTGTTCTGGGGCAGGTATTTTTTCCCATGAAGAGCTTTGCATATTCTTTCAGATCTCCGGTCGTCTTCAACAATTCACTGTCGGGGTATGCCTTTGTGAGGCAATGATTCAAATATACCGGACCGAACCCGAATTTTGAAAGACTCGATTCAATCACTTTCAATGGAACGTTGGAGCCAAGAATGCCTATCTTCTCACCTTGCATGTCATCGCGAGGAGGCCATTGGCCGACGTGGCGATCTAGCGGATTCATGGTGTTGCGCTGGATTGCTTCTCCCTCGACAAGCTCGGGATCGCAATGACATTCTTTGGCGGGAATAGGAACTTCATTCCCCCGACTATTGTTACCAATTTTTTTGGTCAGGAGTTCGAATTCTTTGGCAAGAAAGGTTGCGGCCGCATCTCCCTTGATCTGAGGGATGTCGAGCATATACAACTTTTCGGCCGGAATCACGGCCTTGAGGGAGTTATAGAGTTTTTTCAGTGCGTCGCATGCGGTTGGTATAATGATGATGCCAAATTGCTCATGATTTCCGAGAAAATAATCATATAGAGATTTCGAATATGAACAAAGATTTTCATGAAAGGCGCAGTGATATTCCTGTGGATTGCAACCGGTCAGTTCTTCGGCCGACACAAAATGGACCTCATGGCCCAGTGAAATAAACAACTCCGTGGGGAGTAGTGAGCAAAAAACCGGAATATTCATAGAGCGTGCCTTCTACCAAAGAAGACACGCGCTTGTCAAAGAAGATATCGGGCGATACGCAGGCCTGAAAGGATCTGAATTGAACCTCTTTAGACCAGATTTTTGCCGGAGCTGTTTAATATTCGTCAGTTTTTTCTTCCAATTATTTTTATTCCGAAAATATTCACTGTAATTTGAGCGGGCTATGAATGCCTTTCCGATGGCACTGATTTTGCCGTAAATGTTGGTCACTAATTTGCGATATCTTGAGGTCACAATTCGGGGGACTTCAAGATCATAACAGGGGATTTATATGACAATTTCGGTATCCATAATAGGCATTGAGGAAAAGATAATTTTGCTAAGAGGGAAAAAGGTGATGATTGATTCTGACCTGGCAAGGCTATATGATGTGGAAACCAAACACCTCAATAAAGCCGTAAAGAGGAATTCGGGGAGATTCCCAGAGGATTTCATGTTTCAATTGACCGAACAAGAGAGTATGGCTTTGAGGTTCCGTTTTGGAACCTCAAATAAAGAGCCTAGGAGCCTGTCGGGAAATGACACTTTCTGTCATTGCGAGGAGCAAAGCGA
>CAZTCA010000185.1:0-2334 GCA_964612405.1 uncultured Pseudomonadota bacterium | reverse complement strand
CAAATGAGTTGGCCAAAGGGGCTAAACCATGTTCGTCGTTAGAAATAGCTTCAATGATTGAATCTCCTGCTGACTTTTTGTCCAGAGAGCACTTCGCAGAAATATCGCCCGAAACCAAAAGACAAATCGCTTGGCGGTTGTCCAGAAGAAATATTCCGGAAACTGTCGAAAATGCACCTATTCGACAAGGAGATAACGAGGATACAATCTCTTCTCTAAATAGGGGTAATACATTTTGCAGTCCGATAAGTGAAACAAATCCGGATCTGGTCGGAGGGAAAGGAGCAAGTTTGGGAGTATTAGCTAATATTCCCGAAATAATGACGATAGACAGCTTTAGTGTCAACAGCATCGCTTTTGATGCGTTCATAAGACATAACGACTTGGAGGGCATGATCACAAAGTTGGAACGATTATCAGAAGAATGGATAAGATTAGAGTTGACTAAAACATCCGAGAATATTACCGAGCAGAATACTGCCCAACAAACATTAAGGGAAAGGATACTAAACTGTTCCAAGAAAATCTATGATAAATTCCTGACAGCTGACATTCCGAACAGTATACGCAACGAGATCATTTCTCAATATCGATTGTTATCGGCAAGGCAAGGCAAAGAATTGTCAAAGGTGGCCGTAAGAAGTTCGGCAACTGCAGAAGACTTGCCGACAGCTTCATTCGCAGGAATGCAGGAAACGCTGTTGAATCAGGTGGGGGATGAGGCCGTAGTCAATGCAGTAAGGGCGGTTTGGGCTTCATATATGGGGAATTACGAGCAGGATGATATTGGCAATACAGCGTTTTCTGACAAATCTGTCTTTTACCGTAACGAGCAAAGGGCTCTCATATTGTTGAGTGAGTATTTGGGCGAAGGGCTGGATTCCTTAAACTATGAACATCGAAAAGATAAGGTTGCAAAAAGAGGTATAGATTTTGGAGAAATAGAAGAAAGAATGAACCGGAACACAGTCTTTAAACATTTAAAGGTTAAGCTCGCCGTAGTTGTCCAAAAAATGGGTGAAGCCTATGCGGCAGGAGTTGTTTTTTCCGTAGACACAAAGACCGGGGCCCCGATCATTAAAATTGAAGCTAATTACGGTTTAGGCGAAACGGTTGTTGCTGGGAAAGCCTCTGTCGACAACTGGAAGGTATTTCGGCATAATTTGCGCATTTTTGACTGGCGCCTTGGTGAAAAATCAGTGCAAATAGTTCCTGATGTCGCTCAAGGGATAGTAACAATCCCATGCCCTGCCGAATTACGCGGGAAATTATGCTTAACGGATGAGATAGTGGTTGATATCGCGAGACAGGCAATCGTTATAGAAGAGTATTATCAAAAACATAAAGGCGCACGGTTTCTTGATATGGAATATGTGGTAGACAAGAACGGTCGCATATATTTTGTCCAGGCTCGTCCTGAGACTCTCTGGTCAAGAAGAATCAGCCAGCCAGGCCTACTTAAAGTTAGCCAATTGTCTTTTGATAAAAAGCAAGAAGAGAAAGCGACTTTGATCTTTCATAACGGGTTTGGTGCTTCACCGGGAGTCGCGGTCGGCAGGGTCAGGGTTTGTCCTTCATTAGAAGATGCGTATAAACAGTTTGCTGATGATAGTTCTATGGGAGATATCTTGGTCACAACGAAAACAACGCCAGAATGGGTGCCGGTAGCGATGGGTAAAGCAGGTGCTTTTATA
This sequence comes from uncultured Pseudomonadota bacterium, assembly GCA_964612405.1. Taxonomy (GTDB): domain Bacteria; phylum UBA10199; class UBA10199; family 1-14-0-20-49-13; genus CAZTCA01. Next base: position 640 of record CAZTCA010000185.1, on the reverse strand, counting down.
ACCGATATTGGAGGAGCATTTAACCATGCGGCAGTGGTTGGCAGGGAATTTGGCAAGCCGGTCATTGTTGATGCCAGGCAGGCGACCAAGGATCTGCTCCCCTGGGATGGCAAGTGCGTTTCCGTTAATGCGGGCAATGCCAATATTTATAAAGGGCGATTACCGGTTATCCAAAGAGTAGATGAATATAATCTGCACAGGCCTTTGTCTTTTGAACCACAGACTAAACCGATCAAATTCGACCGGGTGTATGAAGAGCAGGGTTTAGTAACCAAGCCCCGGCATCCGGTCAGGGCGCTACAGAAAGCTTTGTATCTTAGTGCTTTCGAGTTGATCAAGGAAAGACATGAATGGGATTATCATCTGGTAACGATCGACGATGATCGAGCTTCTGCCTTGCGGCTGTTTTTTACCAATTGGCCGATGGGTGACAAAGAAATCAACCAGCGCATTTTAGAGCATATCGAGCGTAACCGCGGGTCTATAACAGCAGCTGGCGAGCATGATCTTGATCAAATCCTAATGGATCTAGTCCCAAAAGAATTTAGGGAATTCGTTAAAGGGATATGGCGGGGTCGATATTCTTATCCCGGATTATTCATACTCTCTCACAAAAATGATTTTTGGGGCTGATTTTAAA
>CAZTCA010000184.1:0-2355 GCA_964612405.1 uncultured Pseudomonadota bacterium | reverse complement strand
AGATTGCTTCGCTAACGCTCGCAATGACGTGCGATATGTTCACTAGATTGCTTCGTCACTTCGCTCCTCGCAATGACAAAACAAAAAACCCCCCGCTTGAGGCGGAGGGCTTTCTTTTACAACAATAAACTACTTCTTCTTTTTCTTCGTTGTCTTCTTTTTCTTTGTCTTACATTTTTTCTTGCATGCCATGTTCGTCCCCCTTTTACCGGTTTTGCTTATTCAAAACCGTATCATGTTTATACCTTCTATCATCTTTTTGGGGAAAGTCCAAGTTAAAATGCAGTCCGCGGCTCTCTTTTCTTGCCAGAGCGGACTCAATTACAAGTTCGGCAACCAGCGCCAGGTTTCGGAGCTCAATCAGATCGCTCGTGATCTTGAAATTCCAGTAATACTGGTTGATCTCATCCTGAAGCAGATCGATCCTTGCCTTCGCGCGTGAGAGACGTTTGTTCGATCTGACAATCCCAACATAGTTCCACATCATCCTTCTGATCTCTTCCCAGTTTTGCGTGATAACAACCGATTCGTCACTGTCAACCGCACTTGCAGGGTCCCACTCCGGGATAACTGTCTCATCCGTCGGAAGTTCAGAGAGAAGGGCGACAGCTCTTTTTGCGGCACGACCGGTATATACCGCGGCTTCCAGAAGCGAATTTGATGCCAGTCTGTTAGAACCGTGCAATCCGGTACACGCAACCTCACCGGCGGCAAGAAGTCCCTTGATGTCTGTCTCACCGTTTGAATTTGTGACCACTCCGCCGCAGAAATAGTGTGCGGCCGGGACTACCGGAATCGGTTCTTTGGTTATATCGATCCCAAAACCATTGCAGGTCTCGAGGATGTTCGGGAAGTGTTTGCGGATAAACTCCGGGTCCTTGTGGGAGATATCCAACAGCACGCATTCGTCGCCGCTCTTCTTCAGCTCAAAGTCGATTGCACGTGCAACGACGTCTCTTGTCGCCAGATTTCCGCGGAGGTCATGCTTGTCCATGAATTCTTCACCACTCTTCAGCTTCAAGACTCCGCCTTCACCCCTCACCGCCTCGGAGATCAGGAAAGACTTTGCATGTGGGTGATAAAGACAGGTGGGGTGGAATTGAACGAACTCAAGATTCGCGACGCTTGCTCCCGCGCGATATGCCAGGGCAATTCCGTCACCCGACGCGACGTCGGGGTTGGAGGTATAGATATAAACTTTTCCGGCGCCGCCGGTCGCGAGCATCGTCACGCGCGATTTGAATGTTTTTACCTCACCGCTTGTGATGTCCAGAACATAAGCCCCCAGGCACCTGTTATCGTCATTGCGAGCAGAGCGAAGCAATCCAGTGAATTTCTCCGTCGTCACCAAATCAACCACGATGCAGTTTTCATGAATCTTTATATTGGGATGTTTTACAACTGCCTCAAAGAGCGCGCGCTGAATCTCTCTGCCGGTCGAATCGCCGGAGTGGAGGACGCGTCGCTTTGTGTGGCCGCCTTCACGTGTCAGATCGGAATCGAATTTCACTCCCCAGCCAACAAGCTTTTCAATTACCTCCGGACCCTCTTCAATGACAGACCTCACGACATCTTCTTTGCACAATCCGTTTCCAGCAGAGAGTGTGTCTTTGATGTGATCTTCAAAAGAATCTTCCACGGATGAGACGGCGGCGATTCCGCCCTGCGCAAATGCCGTTGCAGTGTCGTTTTTGGACTTCTTTGTGACGATTGCAACGCTTCCGTGGTTGGCAACCGAGATGGCATAGGCAAGCCCCGCAATTCCGCTCCCAATCACGAGATGGTCAGTTCTGATCTCCATGTGGCGGCAGATAAACACCCGTCGGCGCGCAAAGTCAAGATACAATTAGCGGATTTATAAATGTTATCGGGGGGTTATGGTGACAAGCGAAATTCATCAATAATATAGCAACATTTCCCCAACATTGCCGACAACTTGATGCAGTTGAAAGGGCTTTACATGGTGCGTCATAGGGTATATAAGTTAGGCGTTTTCATGGAGGTTATTATGCAGTCTCGGCGGCTGACTGCGAAATGTTTTCTGTTATCCTTCGTCGCCATGTTCATCATGGCGGGTTGCGGTGGTGAGTCAGACAATCCAAATCCCGATATAAATTTCAATAAAGACGAGAGAGGCTTAAACACTCCCGTCAATTTCTCTGCCACAGCAGATAAGACCATGCCCGATTTCTCGGGGAAGGTTGTTGTAAAATTCAAAGACGATTCAGGGGTGCGCCTGCGTTTGGATGATTACGACGGGCCGTTCGTCATTGCGAGCGAAGCGAAGCAATCCAGTGAATCAACCGACGTCATTGCGAGCGAAGCGAAGCAATCCAGTGAATCAACCGACGTCAT
>CAZTCA010000183.1:0-2373 GCA_964612405.1 uncultured Pseudomonadota bacterium | reverse complement strand
GCTAGTGCGGGAAAAGAACGAAAAAAGAGCATTGTAAAGCCGAAACAAAAGGCCAGCCGAATGTGTGTATATAATAGCTCTTTTTCATTTTTTTCGAGACGGGCTCCTTTTGAAAATTCACCATATAATACAGCTAGTTATGAAGTCGTAAATCAATTTTCAGGATTTAGGAGTCCGTCTCAAATCGGGGCTCTGGAGTCCGTCTTATTAAAAATATAGCTCATCATTTTAACCCAAACAATCCACCCTTCTCCATCTCTCTTATTGCCTGGTAATCATGTTCGATGACATTTTTATCGTCGTGAACCAGATAAACAATCCCAGGAAGTGTAAAAATGTCAATAGTCCTGCTAACCTTAGAACCGGGCTCGCTCGATTTTATATGATTAATAGAGCATAAGCCGTGAGCTTTAAGAGTTTCATGCATTTCAAACAGGCGTTCATTTTGACTTCACGAAAAATGCCTCGATAACAAGAAATGCCGCGATGATCAGAAGAATTACACCCACCACGGCAAGAGCAATATTTCCTTTCGCAAGATTTCCCCAGACCAGCATCACCAGAGCAGAGAGCGTTATCACAAACATGATGATCATCGGAATCTTCAGGAAACCGCTCTTCAGCCCGCGTTTTACGAGCCATGCGGAGATGGCAAGAAATGCTAATGCGGCCAATAGTTGATTTGCGGCACCAAAGATCGGCCAGATCGCCTTCCATTTTCCGCTGAACGCAAGGAGTCCTCCAACAGCAACCGTCACTGCCGTGCCTATAAAACGATTACTTGATAGAATATTTCTCTTCCCTTCTTCAGTCTTCGGAGCAAAAAATTCCTGAAACGCAAATCGTGCAAGACGTGTGGCAGTGTCAAGAGATGTCAGAACAAATGCCGATACCGCAAGCGCCACAAAACTGCTCCCCTTTGCCGCCGGGATCCCAAATTTTACCAGCAGAGAACCTATTCCATTTGAAAATATTGCAACCGGCCCTGCAGATTTCAGCGTTGCTGAGTATTCACCATGACTTATCATAGCCGCACAGATAATTGCGAGCACGGCAACAAGTGATTCGACCAGCATCCCACCATAACCTATCGCTTTTGCATCGGCCTCATTATCAAGCTGTTTTGCGGTTGTACCGGACGCAACGATTGAATGGAAACCGGAGATGGCTCCACATGCAATTGTCACAAATAGAATCGGAAAAATTGGCCCCAATTCAGGATCTATGAAATGTGTAAATGCCGGCGCTTGAAGGGCTGGCGCATTGAAGAATACCCCAACTATTCCTGCAATCAGAACTGCATAAAGAAGAAATGAATTGAGATAATCTCTGGGTTGCAGAAGAATCCACACCGGAGTCACGGATGCCACAAAAATATAACCGATTAATATCCATATCCACGTATTGAACGACAGTTCTAATGGATAGTACCATCCGACAAACATGCATACTGCGAGGAGAGCCACCCCGACAAGTGAAGATATAAGAAGTGATGCCTTCATTCGATACACTGAAAAACCGAACACAACTGCAAGCAGGATAAAGAGTATCGATGCAGTCCCTGCCTCCGGTTCAGCCACAAATGTCTTTGCAACGATAACAATAAAAACGGCGATGATCAGAATCAGTGTAGCCCAAAGGAATACTAGAAAGAGCTGACGCGCTTTATAACCAACATTGATCCCTATTACCTCCCCTATCGACCTTCCGTGATGGCGGATTGACGCCACAAGTGCAGAAAAATCATGAACAGCACCCAAAAATATGCCGCCAAAGACGATCCAGAGAAAAGCCGGAAGCCATCCAAACGTCAGCGCAACAATCGGCCCGACAATCGGCGCGGCACCGGCTATTGATGCAAAATGGTGGCCGAAGAGAACGAGCCTCTTCGCTGGAGAATAATCCACACCATCATTCATCGTATGTGCCGGCGTCTTGATGCTATTATCAACACCTAGCCGTCTCGCTACAAATGATCCGTAGAATCTGTATCCAAGGACGAGCAAAACTATTGAAATTGAAAGGAGCATTAGTGCCATGACTTCCCCCCTTGTGTAAGAATTTAAAAGTGACCCCATTTTATTCAGGAAATCGGCTCAACAATCAAGCCTTTAAAAAGGTGTCCGACTCCTTTTGGGGGGACCCTCTAGTCTATCTATCGAATATCATTGCCTTTTACATAACTCACCTTGATGTTTAGCAACTTTTTGTTGAGTATGCGTATGCCGATATAGAGACTAAGAGGATAAATTATGTCGGCACTGGGAGCCTGTCGGGAAATGACACTTTCTGTCATTGCGAGGAGCAAAGCGACGAAGTAATCTAGTGTAACTAATTGATTTCACTGGATCGCCACGTCGACCTTCGGCCTCC
>CAZTCA010000182.1:0-2392 GCA_964612405.1 uncultured Pseudomonadota bacterium | reverse complement strand
AAATATACATCTTCCGGGCGTTCATTGCCAGACAAAAAATCGGCCCGTCCTATCCTCTTGATTGTATTGGATTTTAACAAAGATTGGCCCCTGGCCCCTGCTTTCTACATAAGAATAACCGGCTCCGCATCTTACAGTTGTGTAATACGACATATCTGTCCAAAAATCCGGATTTCTAAGTAGAAACAATTCAGCATTCAGCACAAATGCAGCATACAACTGCATTAAAATCGAGTCTCCGTTCATGAAGAGCCAACCTATTGAGTTTGTTTGAAAATTTTAGAGGTATTTATTGATATTCATATTCATATTGGCACACCGTCGGATATGGATTAGCAAAGCTATTTAAACTCAGCCACAGAGATGCCGCTCCCGCCTCAATGATAGGGGCAAGCAATCACTTTGAAGTTGCCATCGCCACATCGACAATGCTTTTCGGTCTTTCATCCGGCGCCTCGTTGGCCACGGTCGTGGGTGTACTGATAGAAGTTCCGGTAATGCTGATGCTTGTGAAGATATGCCTCAAAACAAGGCATTGGTTTGAGGGGTAATGTTGACCTTGGGGTGTCAGGAGATGATTAAGGGATTGTAGGAAAGATACACATCTTCGACTACTGGTCTTTAGACTTTACTTGACATATTTTTAGTAATATACGTCGGCTAACATTAAACGCCTCAATAGGATAATATGAGCGTTGGTCAAACAGCTAAAGAGATACTTTGTGGGCAGGTAGCTGATATCTGCTTCTTTGAATTGCGCCCAGATTTGTATGGGTCATACAGAGGAGAAAACTGGCGTGCCAAACTTGCAGATCCAGCCTATAACGAAATTTACGATAGGATATACGGTTTTTGCATGAAGAGTAGCTTCGATTTTAAACAAACCGAATTTGAAGCCCCACTAGTGAATAGGGAAACAGGGGAAAGAACTTTTAGAAGAAGCTATCAATTTAGACCAAAGAGGGACAAATTTCCGGAGCTGTGCAGGACATTAAATAGAGCCTGTCGGGAAATGACACTTTCTGTCATTGCGAGGAGCAAAGCGACGAAGCAATCTAGTGTAACTAATTGATTTCACTGGATCGCCACGTCGACCTTCGGCCTCCTCGCGATGACAAGTCGAATTTCCCGACAGGCTCTAAATAGAGGGCCTGCCACTGGGGACTATTTTGAAAAAGCTGGTGAACCTAGAAAAAGTGAGGAACCTGTCTTACATTCTAGCCCAGCTCCGGTCGGCATTTATGCGGGGATTTTAACACTCGCTGGATTGGCTGGAGTAGTATTGATAGAATCAGGTCGCAATTTCCAAGGACCGCCCCCGGTCAAACTAGTTGGAATTGGGTTAATTATAGCTGGCGGTCTGTTATCAGGTGCGGCAAATCTCCTTCATGATTAATCTTTAATCACGCAAAGCGTGGAGATATTCTATCAGAAGGTGGTTTGATTTTATCCACCCATTACTCCCCGATACAACCCATTTACTGATCATTCTACCCAAATGCTCATCACATAGATATTATTCAGACCAACCCCACCCACAGATCCTTCCCTAGTATTATCCCTACTTTATCACCTCTCTTAAATTCAAGGGTTGATGCGCCGGGGACGTCGATGGAAAGCTCATTACCATCAACATCTACAACATAACTGCATTTGTTCCCGTGATATGACCTGTTTATTACTGCGCCGTTTAGGCCAGCCGATTTTTCAGGATGAACGACCGTTAAATTTTCTGGGCGCGCAACAATTGAAACCTTCTCTCCCTTTTTCAGACCATCTGAAGATTGAATCTTAATCTTTGAACCATAGACGCTTGCCAAGATTTCGTTTCCGCTTACTGAATCTATGACACCTGGGAGATAATTAACTCTCCCCATAAACTGCGCGACGAATCTGTTTCTTGGAAAATTATAAAGATCAACAGGCTTGCCGATCTGCTCCGGCTTGCCGGACTTCATTAATATCAGCCTATCGGCCAAGATCATCGCCTCGTCTTGATCGTGCGTTACATAAACAGTTGTTATATTAAATTTTCTCTGCAATCTTTTGATCTCTGTCCTCATCTGGATGCGAAATCCTGCGTCTAAATTTGAGAGTGGCTCGTCACAAAGCAGGACCGCAGGGTTCAAGACCAGTGCGCGTGCCAAGGCAACGCGCTGTTGCTGACCACCGGAGAGCTTTGAAGGGGACCTGTGAGAATAACCGTCCAGACCAACTGCCGAGAGCGTCTCTTCCACTTTAGTCACTATCTCCTTCTTGGAAAATTTTCTAAGTTTCAGACCGAACGCCACATTTTCAAATATTGTCATGTGCGGAAAGAGCGCATAGCTTTGAAATACCATTGCTGTACCACGTTTATTCGCAGGAGCATATGTTATATCTTTATCGTTTA
>CAZTCA010000181.1:0-2419 GCA_964612405.1 uncultured Pseudomonadota bacterium | reverse complement strand
TTACCGTCAGAAGAACTAAAAGAAGCGGAACTTCATATGCAAGAGAAAGCAGAAATTTCCTGGAAATTCCGATACTTGAGTTGGCATTAGCCGAGGCGGCGCCGCTTAATGCTATTCCAAAGGGCGCTAAAAGCATAAGATAAAGGAAGGCGATCAAGCCGCCCGATGTTAATGCACATAATTCCCCAATTGGTAAAAAGAATATCAAAACAAAAGAGCCGGTAAGAGATAAAATAATCCCAAAATCAAAGAATTTTCCGTGACTTACGCTCATTTGACTAAAATATCTGATTACATCTATTACAGGTTGAAGAACAGGTGGCCCGTATCTCCATTGCATTCTGGCTGATATTTTTCGGGAAAGCCCCAAAAATAGCATTCCTGTGATCAAAGCCACTAAAGGCGAAATAAATAGTGCAATAATATTCATTAAAACAAACTCCATTTTAATTGAACAAAGATAAGAAATGCTAAAAACAGCGCAATATACATCACGTAGTTACCGACATAACCAGTATAGATTTTCCGGACATTATCGCAAACAAATTCTGTCGCCCGCGCAAGTTGTTGGTAAAAAATATCAAATATGTCTTTAAGAAATGGTCTTGCCATCCGATAAAAGGGAGCATAAAATTCAACGGTGTAATTATATCGATCTTTCGGAACGACAGCGCCAGCCGCATAATTGTCAAATTGATCGACCCTTGTCGTCTTACGAGCCGATTTGAAAATCAACCAAACGATGACACCGACAATCGCCAACGCCGAAAAAATATTGAGCATGTTTAATGTTCCCGTCTCAGAAACAATTCCCCAGATATTTACATCCAAAGAATCAAAACCAAACGAAACGATGATAGAATTGACGACTTTCAACGGCAATCCCGGCAATATCCCAAACAGTAATATGGTGAATGCTAAAATAACTATGGGAATTTGCATGGCGACAGGAGTTTTCTTTATTTTTTCGTGTTTTTCCGGCAATTGACCGAGAAACAGATTGTGCAAAAACTTATAGACCGTCAGGATCGTTCCCCAAGTTCCCAATAAAGCGGCAAACGCCAGAAAAGGCGCTTTTCCCAAAATTAGCGTTTTATAAATCAGCCACTTCGATACGAATCCATTTGTCAAAGGAAGACCGATCAATCCGCTTATTCCCAGAAGACCCCCCAGAAAGACGATCGGCATTTTCTTGAAAAGTCCGCCCAAAGAATTAAGGTCTCTGAGACCATTGGTACCATACTCAATTGCCCCCACGCTGAGAAAAAGTAACACGATATAAATAGCATGGTTCAATGTGTGAAATATTCCTCCAGCTACACCAAGACTTGTTCCAAAGGCTATTCCTAATATCATATACCCACCCTGCCCGATGCTGGACCAGGCAAGAAGTTTCTTTGCATCATCCTGTAACATGGCAATAAAGGTTGGGATAACAATCGTAATTGCGCCTAACCAGGCCAGGATCGTATGATAACTAAAAAATCCTTTGCCCATGTGAAGAGTGCTTTGCGCTCCAATCATTACATACATAATCAGCAGAAAGCCAAAAATTCCCATTCTGGTAAGCATACCGGAAAGTACGGCTGTAAATGGACCAGGGGCTTCTGCATAAGAATCCGGCAACCATATATGGAATGGTACAACGGCATTCTTTACTCCGAAAGTGATACTGAAAATAATCAACAGGAAAAGTCTATACCCTGCAGTGGCAGCCGTTAAATGCGTTGCGATTTCATTGATATTAACGGTTTGATATGATGCGTATATAGACAGAATTCCAATCAGCATACCCATTGAGCCGATCAGCGACATGACGATATATTTTATCCCTGCGGCGAGAGCACCTTCACGGTTGTAGCTGATCAGTAAAAATGTTGACCAGCTCATAATTTCCCACGCAATAAAGAAAGAAACTAAATCACCCGACAAAACAATAGCCAACATACTTGCGTTGATCAAGAGTAACATAAAATAAAAGTAATCCGTTCTCTCCCGATTTTTCATGTAACCAAGGGAGTAGATTACCGATAAGGCGGTAAAACTGACGACCGCAATGGCAAAAAACCATGCCATGGAGTTCAAACGCATGACCAATGGTAATCCTAAAAATTCAGGAGATAACACAATTTCTGTCTGCACGCCATACAAATCAGAAATAATCCATACGAGCGCCAGGGAAACAATTACGGCAAAACCATCCCTGAGTTTAGATGATATCTTACCTGCGAAGTAGGTGAGAAATGCCCCACCGAAAGCGATTATTAGTACTGTTTCTAAACTCATCCTAATATGATCCTTATATATTCTAATTGATCAAGAAGTTCTGACGCGGCCAGGTTTAGTATCTTCGTGATACTGTTGGGATAGATGCCAACGGCGACAATCAAGAGAGCCAGAACCGACATTGAAATCAAAC
>CAZTCA010000180.1:0-2467 GCA_964612405.1 uncultured Pseudomonadota bacterium | reverse complement strand
ATCTCTGATCTCCTGCATGAGGCAATGCCTAATTTCCCTGAAGATAATTTCTGTTTTTTATCCGGCCCCAGCTTTGCCACAGAGGTCGCAAAAAAACTCCCCACAACAGTCGTCATCGCCGGCAAAAATATTGATACAGCAAAAAAATGTCAGGAGATTTTTAGAACTGACAACTTCATGGCGTTTTCAAGCAGTGATGTCGTTGGCATACAGATAGGCGGAGCAATCAAAAACGTCATAGCAATCGGGTGCGGAATTGCCGACGGTCTCGGGTTCGGTTATAACACCCGCGCCGCAATCATCACGCGCGGTCTCTATGAAATTATCAAAGTCGGAAAAGCGCTCGGCGCAAACCCTCTGACATTTTCCGGACTCGCGGGGATTGGAGATTTAATTTTGACATGCACAAGCGAGCTTTCCAGAAACAGACAGCTTGGTTTTAATATCGGCACCGGAAAATCACTCAAGGAAGTTCAGGACGGAACGATTCAGGTGGCCGAAGGCGTTGTGACGGCAAAAGCAATATACCAGCTGATAAAAAAACTAAATATCTCTGCGCCGATCTGTGAAGAGGTTTATAAGATGTTGCACGAGGGGAAAGATCCGAAAGAAGCGGTGAGAGATTTAACCACACGTGAGCTACACGAAGAGTTAAGGAGCATTATATGAAAACAGACATGAGCACATGCATTGCGAACGATCCGATGATTCAGGGACTGCTCGCCGCAAAGGGGAAGAAGGTGGAGATCCTCGCATTTGGAATTACATACATTGGGAAGCTGACATCCGTTGACCCTGAGAATGGCATCGTCACCGTATCTGACAATGAAGATGCTGTGACGCTGGAACTTGAGAGAGTTGAATATTTCAATGTTGTGGAAGGTTAGAAGATGAAGCGATCTATATTTTTATTATTCATTCTTTTGCTTTTATCCTCTCCGCTCGCGGCTGAGGTGGTGGCGCCGGTCAATCTCAATCTTGATATCAAGGTGATTGGCATTAAACAATACATGGATTATCGATTTATTTATGAGGGGATAAAAAACATTCAGGGGATAGAAGGCGCCAAGGTTATAAAGGAATCGAGAGAGAATTTTTTATTCAAAGCAACCCTCGTGAGCGATGTAGAGTCGCTCATCGAGGATTTAGAATCACTGATAGTCGACAGATTCACGCTTCAGACAGAACAATCGGAAGAAACGCTCTTTATCACTCTCACTAAATTATAAATTTCCCTTTTTTATGTAATAACGTTACAATGGCGCCGATTTATGAGACGCATACTTATAATTATATTAGCCTTTTCTCTGCTAATCCCGACACTGGTCTCTGCCGAAGAGCTCAGCAAAGACATTCGGGCGGAATGCCACGAATTGCAGGAGCCCCTGCCCGTTCAACCGGCAAACATGCTGGCAGTAGATAGGATCCTCAAAGATCTGGGCCTGAACGTGAAGGCAAATCGCAAAAAGATAGATTGGATCTTTAACGGGAAACCTGAAAAAACCAAGATGGAGCAGTTTTTTCAGTTCCTCTATTTCTTCCAGCAACAGAAAGAGACTGAAACCCCGATTGTAATCGGACGACCGTATATAACCGACATCCTTGTGTCGGCCAAAGTCTTTACAAGGCGCACCTTCCCCGATCGTATTACGTCGGTTAAATTGGTGAAAGAGGGTGGTGTGTTACGCTGGCAGATATTTTTTGATCAGGATGAAGCAAGATATCCACTCAATGATGGAAATGGTTTTGAATCGTGGGAACACAACAAGTGCCAGCATATACAAGAGCTTGTTCTTCACAGCGGCTTCAGCTTCAAAATCAAGGAATTTGGCGGGGATCTTTATATCTATGACTTTGAAGGAACCGAGGTCTATGGCAGTTTTGGTGCAAGAGGCGTTTTAAATCTGGATGTAAATTATGTTGAATTTGTAAAAGTACAATTTTTGTCCGGCACAAAGATGGCAAAGATCAAGTCCAGAGTTGCAAATAGAGAATATGAGCACAATTCCCACACTTTTCTATTCAAATTGGTTGGTCGTTTAATCCCTGATACAAGCAAGCACAGAATTGATTGGTAGAGAATTAAAGTTCGAACCTGTAAAATATAAATAAAAAACCCTGAACAACTAGCGTTTCATCAATAGCATAAATTGTTACTAATTGGTCTTTACTGCCCTGACACCCAAATCTAATACAATATGATCCATTTTTCCGCGAGAACTTCTATAATTATCATTACCCAATAATAGACAATAGATTATATATGAATATTGTTTGACATTATCGAACAAATGACGTAATATGTCTAGTAGTTGGATTATAGATTAAATATGGCAATTGTTCGATAGGAGCTAACAATGTCCAGAAATCATCTAGTTCATAGTGGGGGCGGTGTTGAGTTACTCCGAAAGCTGGCCGGCGAAGGAGAGCGTATCTTTACAACAGCGCGGGCTCAAGAAATGGCTTC
>CAZTCA010000179.1:0-2473 GCA_964612405.1 uncultured Pseudomonadota bacterium | reverse complement strand
TTCTGCAGGAAATCATAAGAAGCAACCCTGACATCCGGCCATCAAGGGCGTTGCAGATATTGGGGTTGATAACGGCAATAGATACAATAGGGATACGAGGCATAAAATCTATCTTGGGCAAGACGGCTGCCGCCACACTGAAACGAATGCAAAGCGATATGGGCACTATGGAACATTGCAAGTCAATAACCGGCGCCTTAAAAAAGATCAGTGACGATCTGGAACGATTCGACCCTATAAGGTTTCCAAACACAATAGGTACAAAGAAAAGCGAGTTGTTGACAGGTGAATAATAATAGTAATAAGTGTTCGGGCAAAAGGAGCTAAAAACCATGAAATGTGAATATTGCGAATACGAATGGACACCGAAAAAGGCGAGCCCCGTCTCATGCCCAAGATGCAAACAGCGCCTTGATCGACCAAGACGTGTGGTTGGCCTGCAGATCGGCGGCAATGTCGGTCCCAATGATAGCGTCGGCATGCATATCTCCATCCCCATAAAACCCGGCGTTGGCGTGACGGTCGATCTCAATAACCAGTTTGATGTGGCGCTCCGGTCTATCGCCAAGAATATCGGAGATCATCCTAAATCCAACACTGTCAGGAAGGCCGTAAATGAAGCGATCAATGACCGCAATAGTGAGAGCAAACTGCAGAAGATTCACACGGTGGTCATGACCTGTGCTGGCATAACCAAAGTAGCCAAGCATGTGGCACAGATTACGAAATTATTGGGGTTTTAAGAAATGGAATCAGCAAATCAGGAAAAACTTGTTATTTCAAAGAAGCGCGTTGCGGACCATGGCGAGGTTTACACTGCAAAGCGGGAAGTAAATGCCATGCTCGACCTTGTAAAACAGGAAACGGAAAGGATAGATTCACGCTTTCTGGAACCTGCATGCGGCGATGGAAATTTTCTGGCTGAAGTTCTGGAAAGAAAACTTCGTGTCGTTGAAAATCGTTATAGCAAAAATCAGTTGGAATACGAGAGGTATGCGGTTGTCGCTGTATCCAGCATCTACGGAATAGACATCTTGGAAGACAATGTCTCTCTCTGCAGAAAACGGCTTTTTCGGGTGTTCGATGATAAATACACAGGTCTATACAGGGATAAGACCAAGGAGGAGTGCAGGGATTCCGTAAAATATCTTCTCGAACGAAATATCATTTGGGGGGATGCCCTCTCTCTTAATACTGTCGGTGAAAACCCTGAGCCGATCATCTTTTCCGAATGGTCTCCGGTAAACAGCAATATGATGAAGAGAAGGGATTTTGCATTTCATGCATTGCTTTCACATGCAGCGACAAAAGAACTTCCTCTTTTCTCGGATCTGGGAGAAGATGTCTTTATCCCTGACCCTGTAAAAGATTATCCCGTAACACATTTTTTGAGGATATCAGATGTTAAGTAGCAACAATTATAATCCGGATGTCTTGACCTGCCTTGCCAATTTAAGCAACGACGAGGTCTTCACGCCGCCGCAGATGGTGAATCAGATACTCGATCTATTGCCGGAGGATATCTGGAAATATGAAAAGGCCACTTTTTTCGATCCGTTCTGTAAGACCGGCGTATTCTTGAGAGAGATTGCAAGACGGTTGATGGTCGGTCTGGAAGGTAAAATTCCAGACAGGCAAAAGAGGAGCGATCATATTTTCAAGAAACAACTCTTCGGCATAGCGATAACGGAACTCACTGCCCTGCTTTCAAGAAGATCGGTCTATTGTTCAAAGACCGCCAATGGAAAATATTCTGTTTGTGAATCATTCGATAATAAACACGGCAATATAATATTCAAAAGGATTGAGCATGCGTGGGTTAATGGGAAATGCGAGTTTTGTGGTGCAAACAAGGAAATCTATGACCGCAATCCTGAACTCGAAACCCATGCATATCAGTTTATCCATACAGAAAAACCAGAGGAGATATTCAATATGAAATTCGATGTTATTATCGGCAATCCGCCGTATCAGTTGAGTGATGGGGGAGCAAAAGCGAGCGCCTCACCTTTGTATCATCTATTTGTCCAGAAGGCCAAAAAACTGAATCCTCGCTTTCTGACCATGATTATACCTGCCCGCTGGTTCGCTGGTGGAAAAGGCTTGGATGATTTTCGCAAAGAAATGTTGAACGATAATCGGATACGAAAAATTGTGGATTTCGAGAACGCCTCAGAATGTTTTCCGGGTGTCGATATAGCTGGAGGCATCTGCTATTTTTTATGGGAAAGGGATTCTTCCGGTCCATGTGAAGTTGTAAATATGCATGGTGGAACTGAGGCGGTTTCTATAAGGGCTCTTAATGAGTTCAAGACATTCATAAGACATGGACAGGCAGTTCCCATTATAAGAAAGGTGTTGGCGAAAAACGAAAAAAGCATGAGCGAGCAGGTTTCAAGCAGGAAACCTTTTGGCTTACCAACAAACGAAAGACCCCAAAAAAAAGGCGATATCACTCTACGTTGGCAAAAGG
>CAZTCA010000178.1:0-2486 GCA_964612405.1 uncultured Pseudomonadota bacterium | reverse complement strand
AAGCAATATCTGTGCCTAGATTGGCCGGATTTTAGGATTTAAGTTATTGTTTTTATTGAACTATTTAGGGCCTTCTGACGTGAATCGTATAATATCGGAGAAAAAGCGAAGTATTGTCCGCACAACTGGTGAGATGAGTCTATCCTGTCGTAATCGGTAAACTTTCCCAGTCCCCCCAAAAGGTGTCCGACTCCTTTTGGGGGGACCCCCCTTAGACTAAATTTATTCCAAACAACCCCTGCGTTTTCGCATTGATCTTCTAAATTTTATTCCCCCGATATATCGAATCTGTTTGCTTTTCAGCACTTTCTCTACAGCCTTTCTAACATTGCTACTTAGTTCTTGTGGTAGCCCATACGGAAGAGGGTCGAGCAACTTACTCAATAGATATTTTCTATCCCCCAAAACATGGAATCGATATCCTGAATATGGCCACTCATGAGGCTCATTCACAAGCCCTGCCCTCACAGGATTCATATGAAAGTAATTCATAGTACAAAATGCATATTCTTCATTCTCAACAATTCTATAGAATGGTTTATTTAGCCACAAATGTCCTGTTCTTCCAAATTTCTCATTATAATTTCTAGAGAAGTGCCCTTTCACGTCATGAAGTATTTGTGCTATCGTTATATTTCTGGGAACACGATATAATTCATGTATGTGGTTTGACATACAGACCATGTCGTAGAGTTTAAATCCCAACCTTTTCTTGCAGGCAAGAACGTGCCTTATATACATTTCAAACTTTCCCTTTTTGTCAAAAATAAACTCACTATTGTTGCACTTACTCACCACAGAATATAAACCGAAGGGTATGTGAACTAATGGCATGCGTGGCATATGCCATACATGAGCAATACTTATGCCAAAGTCTAAGAACGTCAAAAATGGTTATTTTTCAACATGTTGTACGATTTAATACTGAATATTGGGTGGAAAAACTGACGAAAAATGACCAAGGTGTCTTAAAAAGGAGTCGGACACCTTTTAGGGGGACCCCTTTTAACCAACCTCTTGATATTCACGGGCGCGGAAGGTGACGCCAAGCTTCCCTTCGGCCATGCGGCGGCATTCTGCAATGTCCACACCGGGGCAGGTGACTGCGGTTGCGGTTACTTCGGGGATATATCTCTTTGCATCCTGAATAAATTTCAGGACGGCATCAAATGCACGGGCACCGTATTTAGACGGACACATTTCAATGTAGGTTTTTGCATCGGGCGCGTTGAGGCTGACTGATATCGAATCGATCAGACCTTTGAGCTCCGGGAGAATATCTCTTTTATGTGTGAGATTTGCCAGGCCGTCGGTATCTAGTCTTACAGTTATCCCCTGTTCCTTCAGGCGACCGGCTATGGCCTTCAATAATTCAAGTCTTGTGGTCGGCTCGCCGAATCCGCAGAAGACAACCTCTTTATATCCTGTCGCGTCCCCCATCGCCTTGAAAATATCCTCAACGTCCGGTTCGCGAGACAGCTTGAGATTGTACCCCTTCACTTCCCAGTTTCCGCTCTTTTTCGGACAGAACCTGCAGTCCAGATTACACCTGTTTGTGATATTTAAATATAGCGAACGCCTGATTGAATATGCAATCTTCGGCTCCGGCAATTCACCGGGGAGGTGAAAGAGTTTTCTCGCGTTGAGAGAAGTTATCCTTCCAACATCTTCCAATGAAAGGTTCTTCAGCTCTGCAATCTTCTTGGCAACCTCAACTACAAATGCCGGCTCATTCCTCTTCCCCCTACTCGGTTCGGGAGCAATAAAAGGAGAATCTGTTTCAATGAGCAATCTTTCAATCGGAACATATTGTACAACCTTCTGCAACTCCTCCGCCTTCTTTTTGAATGTGACGGCGCCGGTGATGGATATATAGAAACCGAGATCCAGAACTTTTTTTGCAAGAACCGTTGAACCGCTGAAACAGTGCATGACTCCGCCATATTCGCTGGCGTGTTTGTTACGCAGTGTGAATATCACATCTTCGTTTGCCTCACGATCATGAATAATCAGCGGTAATTTTGCTTTTTTTGAGAGCTCAATCTGCCTTGTGAAGCAGGCGATCTGGGCCTTCTTGTCAGCATCCATCTCGGGCCTGCTCTTCTGTTTGATATAGTGATAATCAAGGCCGATCTCACCAACCGCTACAACTTTTGGATCGTCGACTAAAGAGAGAATTGATTCAAACGCCGCATCTCCCATCTCCATTGCCTGTGGCGCAAAGTGCGGATGGAATCCGACGGTGGAATAAATTCTCTCATCTCCCTTTGCGAGTTTCAGAGAGGCTTCATTTCCCGTAATCTCCTGACCGGAGCCGATATTTATTATGCAGTTCAACCCGGCTTGCCAGGCGCGTTCAAGAACCGCTTCCTGATCGTCTTTATAATCGAGGAATGTTAGATGTGCGTGAGTGTCTATGAACATATTTTCAAGTGTAGAAACGTTTCAGTGCTTAAATGCTTAATGTTTCAGTGCTTAAGAATCTT
>CAZTCA010000177.1:0-2502 GCA_964612405.1 uncultured Pseudomonadota bacterium | reverse complement strand
ACCGGAGCAACTCAAAAGTTTTCCGTGAATTGTAAAAATAAAGCGACAAATGAATGCGATGCCGGAATTGATGCAAGAAACTATTGGGTTTTGGAATCGGCGCCGAATACAGTTAGGTATGTAGTTTATGGAGTTCCCGGAGATCAGAAGGGGAACGCAAGCGTTCAGCCTGCAAAGAGGCATGAATTTGTTTTCAAGACAAAGTAAGCTGTATAAAATATAGTTAAAAAGAGACCCCCCGGAGCAATGTCCCAGGGGGTTTTCTTATTGGTTTTCATGTTTATTTGAATCGTGTATAGTCCCCCGAAAGGTCAAATATGTCAGCAAAAGATCAGGCAAATAAAGAGGCTTCAGCAAGGCGATTTGGTACGTTTGGAGGCGTTTTTGTACCAAACATTCTGACCTTGCTCGGAATTATTCTATTTTTGAGGGTTGGCTGGGTTGTTGGAAATACAGGATTGTGGGGTGCGATTGCCATTATATCCCTTGCCCACGTTGTGACCTTTACGACAGGGCTCTCCCTTTCGGCAATTTCAACAAGCGTCGAGGCGAAGACCGGAGGGGCCTATTATCTGATATCGAGAAGTCTGGGTTTGGAGATCGGCGAGAGTATTGGCATTACGCTATATCTTTCTCAGGCGATCTCGGTCGCGTTTTATATTATAGGATTTTCGCAGGTTGTTTATAACCTCTTCCCGGTAATTCCTCCGCAAATTATCTCAACCATTGACAGCAGAAAAGATCTGATTGAAATGGCAAAATGGTTTTCCAAGGGAAAGGGGATAATATCCTTGTTTCAGTTGATCGTTGCAAAGGTGAAGGATGCCGGCGGCAAAGAGGGGATGAGAGCTCTGGCATATAAGAATTTAAAGAGATTTATTGAAGAAAATGATATTGAGGCATTTGCGCAGGCGGAAATCGTAAAAGAATAGATGTTTGGTGGAGTTCAAAAAGCGTAAATGATAACATGAAGTTACTTCTTGCATATCTGATATCCCTTAACTCCGAGTGGCGTGGCGCAAAAATAAGAGTAATAACAGTCATAGATGATCCGGAGGGTAAAAAACAGGCAGAAGAGAATATAGCAAAACACATGAAGGAGATAAGACTTGGAAAGGGTGCAGAAATAATCGTACGCGAACATCCCGTCCAAAAAACACGTGAGATAGTTCACAAATATTCAAAAGATGCCGATCTTGTTGTGTTGGGGATGGACGAGCCGAAAGAGGGGTTGGAATCTGAATATGCGGAGGATATAGAGGAATTGATATCGCCGCTAGGCGCCTGTCTTTTGATAAGAAATACAGAGTCCGAAGAGTTATTATAACGGCCGGAGGTTATTATGGAATTTTTAAAAGATTTGATCTGTGCGTTTGGCGTGAGCGGTTATGAAGCCGAGGTGAGGGATCTGATAAAAAATTATATTGAGGATTATGTCGATGATGTGCAAATCGATAAGATGGGGAATCTCATTGCCCATAAAAAAGGGAAGGCCCCTCGCGGCATGCTTGCGGCTCATATGGACGAAGTCGGTCTGATGATAAAATCTATAAATGATAACGGACTGATCAAGTGTTCAACCGTTGGAAGTCTTGAAGCAATCAACCTCGTTGGCGCACATGTTCAGATTTTCACAAAAAAAGGACATGTGTATGGTGTTGTGACGACTAAAGAGATGAGCAACAATGAAGACATAACCGACCTGCCTGAGATAGGAGACCTGATTGTCGATACCGGCCTTTCAAGGGTAGAGCTGAAAAAATTAGGCGTGGAGGTCGGCTCATACGTTGAGTTTGAGATTCCAACATTCTTTCATTTTGGAAAAAAGATTGCCGGCAAGAGTCTTGATGACAGAGTTGGCTGTTATATCCTCTGTGAACTAATCAAAAAATGCAGGAAGATTCCGTATGAGTATTATTATGTCTTTACCGTTCAGGAGGAGATTGGTCTTCATGGAGCAAGAACCTCTGCATATTCAATTTCTCCCGACTGGGGGCTTGCAGTGGATGTCTGTGTTGCAAATGATCTTATGAAAGACCCGGGAGAAGATTGTCTCTCACTTGGCCATGGCCCCGTCCTTACAGTCATGGATGATACGATGATATCGAGCCGGAGGATCAACAGACACATCAAAGAGATTGCAAAGGCAAAAAAAATAAAGATACAGTACGAGGTGAGCGAAACAGGAACTACAGATGCGAGCACAATTCTCACATCAAGAGGCGGCGTTCCGGCGTCGGTAATCAGTGTACCTGTGAGAAACCTGCATACAACCTGTAGCATGGCCCATCAGAGAGATATTGCTGAGTGTATTACGCTGATTGAGGCCCTGCTCAAAAAACCTCCAAAGGTAAAGATGACAAGAAGTAGGGCAGAAGTGATGTGAGAGGGCTTATAATTTTTTGTTGCGCCGGGGGCAGATGATGTTATAAGGCCCGACCTAGATTCAGTTCTTTGATATTCTGGTGTAGCTCAGCGGTAGAGCAACCGGCTGTGCACGAG
>CAZTCA010000176.1:0-2541 GCA_964612405.1 uncultured Pseudomonadota bacterium | reverse complement strand
ACATCCCAAAAAACACTACAACTAATCGTTACTGGAGTCAAGCCGGTACCTATGTTCTTTGGGCCTAACACATCGTAATTATTGATATATTATTTGCAATGGGGAATTTGAATCCGCTGAATAGCACGAGCCTTCCCAGACCCTTCATCTATATCTACAACCACACCTTCCAGCCTCACTCCGCCTTCAGCAACCTTGAAACCTTTTTTGATGCCGGTCAGAAATCTGTTGATCGCGATATCTTTATCAAGGCCGATCACCGACGCATGCGGACCGGTCATCCCCATATCCGATATATAGGCCATCCCCTGCGGCATTATATGTTCATCAGCCGTTTGAACATGTGTGTGAGTGCCAATGAGTGCCGTAATGCGGCCATCTAAAAACCAGGCAAGTGCCCTCTTTTCACTCGTCACTTCTGCATGAAAATCGATAATTATATTATTTGTCTCTTTTTTGATTTTGGAAATCAGCTCGTCGATAACAGGAAATGGTCTCGCAACTTTTGGACCTTTATTATCCATAAAAACTTCGCCTTGCAATGAGACAACGGCAATTTTTGCACCATTTTTTTCAACAATAGTCCAACCTTTCCCGGGCATCTCCTCTAAAATATTGCAGGGCCTCAAAATATTATGTGTATCGAAATAAGGATAAAGAGATTCATGCTCCCAGATATGATTTCCAGACGTGATTACATCAATCGGCAATTCAAATAATTCTTCGGCAATCTTGTCAGTAATCCCTTTTCCGCCAGCCGCATTTTCGCCGTTAACAATGACAAAATCAATATTGTGCTTTTGGATAATCCCAGGCAAAAGCTCTTTTAGAACGGTTCTCCCGGGCTTGCCAAATATATCACCTATGCATAGGATTTTCATTATTACGTCATCCCCACGAAAGTGGGGACCTCGTGCATTCACTAGATCCCCGCTTAAAGCGGGGATGACCGCTTTCAGCGGTCATTTCGCTAATTCAATCGCCCTTGTCTCTCGAATCACGGTGACCTTGATCTGGCCGGGATATGTCATCTCGCTCTCAATCTTCTTGGCAATGTCCTTGCTCAAGACAATTGCATTCGCGTCATCTATCTGGTCCACATTGACCATGATTCTCACTTCGCGACCGGCCTGAATTGAATACGCCTTTTCAACACCCTTGAATGAAGTCGATATGCGCTCGAGATCTTCCAGGCGCTTGATATAAGTCTCCATCACCTCACGACGCGCTCCCGGCCTCGCTCCAGACAGAGCATCTGCGGCATCAACAATGCAGTCTATGGCAGTCTCTTGAGGCAGATCTTCATGGTGAGCGCCAATCGCGTGAGCAATTTCCGGATCTTCGCGATATTTCTTTGCAAACTCCATTCCAATCAGCGCGTGGGAACCTTCCTGCTCGTGGGATACCGCTTTTCCGATATCGTGCAGAATGCCGGCCCTCTTCGCCTTCTTCTCATCAAGGCCAAGCTCTGCCGCCATCATGCCGGCAAGATAAGCAACCTGAATTGAATGTTGCAAAACGTTCTGCGCAAAACTGTATCTATATCTCAGTGCGCCAACCAGCTTCACAAGCTCCGGATGGACGTTGTGGATTCGCAGTTCCAGAAGGGCCTCTTCTCCGGCCTCTTTTATAGATTTCTCGACATCCCTCTCAACCTTCTTGACCATCTCTTCAATTCTTGCCGGATGGATACGACCGTCTTCAATCAACTTTTCCAGCGTACGGCGCGCCACCTCTCTTCTTATAGGATTGAATCCCGAGATAACAACCGCCTCGGGTGTATCATCTATTATTAACTCCATCCCGGTTGCCGCTTCCAACGCACGGATATTCCTGCCTTCGCGTCCGATGATGCGGCCCTTCATTTCGTCGCTTGGCAGATGTACAACACTGACCGATCTCTCCGCGACATACTCATTAGACATCCTCTCGATGGCTGTGCTGATAACATTCTGAGCCTTCTTCTCAGCCTTCTCCATCGCCTCTTCCTCAATCTCTTTAATCATCTTCGCCGCTTCCAGCTTGGCATCTTCTATGAGTGATTCGATCAATTGTTTCTTGGCTTCCTCTTTTGACAATCCGGCCGCCTTCTCCAGGCTTTTGCGTGTCTCTTCAACCAAGTCCTGAAACTTTTTCTCCAGGGCATCGGCATGTTTTTTCTTATCAAGGAGGCTCTGCTCATTCCTTTTTAGCTCACTCTCTTTCTTATCAAAGAGATCAAACTTCTTCTCGAGGCTCTCTTCTCTGGTCATGAGCCTCTTCTCAAGCTGGGAGAGCTCTTTCTGCTTCTCCCTCTTCTCATTTTCAAAGTTCTGCTGAGCCTTCAACTCCAGCTCTCTGGTCGCAATCTCTGCCTCTTTCCTTGTGTTCTTGGCTTGGTCCTCGGCATCTTTAATGATCGCTGCCGCACGGTCCTTAGAGGTCTTAATAGAATTCTTGCCTGCCAGCGTCATGTAGATAACGCCGACAACGATTCCTGCAACCAACCCGCCTGCCGTCATGAGTATATATACAGTGCTCATATTCCACCCCGATTGTATT
>CAZTCA010000175.1:0-2544 GCA_964612405.1 uncultured Pseudomonadota bacterium | reverse complement strand
GCTAAAAGTAAAACTGGTGAATGTGGCAAAATGCCTGCAGATAAGCTGGAGACAGTATTGAGAGATCTGTTCAAGGATTTTCCCGAAGCGGCGCTGCCTGAAGCACCTGCTAAACCTGCTCCGGAAGCTTCCAAATCACTTGAAGATATTTGCGCAGGCAAAGGCGGAAAGTTAGAAGATGGAACGTGCACTATTGCCGGAACCAAATTTTGGAATGATAAAGTCCATCTTATAGCCGGATTAAAGAGTGGTCTGATCGTAGATGTGCCCGGCATAGAAGGTTCGCTAGATTTCGAAACGGAGAGAGCTGTTCCAATCGGTTTTTTTATAGGAGCCGGTGATCGTACCCCAGGGCTGACATGGTCTGCCCTTGCCAACCTCAATGTGGATGTAACCACAGGGTTGGATGGGTATAGATCAAGAAATGCGATGGTAGATCTCAATTTCGCCGCAGGCGTTGGATATTTGTTTGGTATCGGCACTAATGGTGGCGGTATAGGTATCCAAGCAAACGTAGGCATTGGCGGTTTTTTTGGAATGGGTGTTGATGACGGTGGAAACGAGAATAGCTGTGGCAATTTGTTCGAGATAAAAGTCAATCCCGAGATTATCATTAAGTTTTCAGATCATGTCGGTATGGCTTTGGGATACGAATTTACCCCGTTATTCAATCCTGCCGGGGAATATAGCTATAAATCGTTACACGAGGTGAATGGAAAATTAGTTATCGAATATTAAAATATTTATGGGGGAATATTTGAATAGGAGCGAAATATGAAAGAAATTTTAAACAGAGTTAGAAAATGGCTGCCGGTATGTGCGATTATATTTGCACTGATAATGATTGCCGGCCCGGTCGCAAATGCGGCAAATGAGGAGGACTGTCTTGTTACCACAGAAGATGGGCGAAACGAGCAAGGCTCTATTCGTCGCCATCTAACATGGTTCAATAATGATGATTATGACAACAAACAGTACTGCAGACAATCGATTTCATTTGCAGATGATGTCAATATCATCAATTTGAAAGTTCCGATCGCTCTGACCGGGTCAAACCCCTCAGGCGGGGAATTTACTCTTGGCGGTTCACATCCAGTTGCCATCACAGTAGATGCCTATACCGATTATGAAAAAGGCATGGCTGAAGCCGGTGTTGTGCTAAACGGCAACGGTGAAATCACGACTGAAGATGGTCAGACAGAGGTCTTTGAAACGCTCGGCAAATGCGCCATGTATATAAAGACGCAAAGCGTTCACCTTAGGAATATGACGTTTACCGGCGATAAGAGCAAAGATGTCAACGGTATCTGTATTGATGCAACGACAGTAACTCTTGAAAATGTCAGAGTTGACGGTTTTGACGGCGACGGCATTCGTTTGAGTTCAAATGCGTCAAACGTCAATTTTATCGGTGACAACCAGGTTGGCCCCGGCGTCAATGTTGGAGTGCGTGTATTTGGTGATTATGCGGATATGCGTGATAGGATTTATCTGCCTTGGACAGATGCGACTACCGCAGACATATTAAGGATCAATGGCGCAAAGGAATCCATTATTAAATTGCCCGGCGTTGCACAGATCGACCCAGAGTCTCTCTGCGTGACCCTTGATGAGGGGACGAATGTTTATACAATTACAGGTAATGTAACCTGTGAAGACTGTGGCGAAGAACAGCAGGTTAGTGATTTGCATGTTTTCAGGATACCTGGGGCAAATGAGGTTGGCACTGGAGCATATCAATTTTCATACGATGCAGGTTCGGCAGGAAAAATCGTGGGTTTCTTCTCGATCCAATATAATGCTAACACATATCCTGTTGGCAGGCTATATATCGTGCCGGAGACATCTCCGACAATTTTCGCATCTTCAAGCCCGATCATTGAGCTGAAACATCAGGTCAGCTGCGTTGGCGGGAATACCAACCCACAGGGCGGAAAAGGTGTATCTATCAAATCGGACACACTTGCAACATGTACGCAGTTGGGATCATTTGGTGTTGATCCTTCATCTATCAATGTAGGCCTCGATACTGACGGGGATCTTATCCCTGATGCTGAAGAGATGAGAACCTTCAGAACAAATGTCGCCGGTCAAACGGCCGCATGTGATTGTTCGAATACATACCTTTGTTGGTGGAAGCCGGATTCAGATTATGACGGAATCCCTGATTCAAAGGATGGTGTTCAAGCGCACCCGGGCGCGGCGCCAACTCTTTTAGACTCCGATGGCGCTGAAGGTCCCGATGCCTTTGACACGGATAGTGATAATGATCTCATTCCTGACGGATGGGAAGACAGGAGCAGGATATTCAGCGTGAGCAACAGTGTCAAATCGGCCAAGGCAAGGTATATTTACTTTGGAAGCGATGGCGAGAATGTTCCTGACGATAATGGTGATCCAATATTATGTTATGATCCGGGAGATCCGGAAATAGCTGATAATAAGTATAGTCCGGATACCGGTGTGAGTTATGGATTGTATTATGCCGATGCGTATGGACATCCCTTGAGAGAGACAAATGGTAAGCTAAAGACCTTCAATCTC
>CAZTCA010000174.1:0-2550 GCA_964612405.1 uncultured Pseudomonadota bacterium | reverse complement strand
TCGACCTTCGGCCTCCTCGCGATGACAAGTCGAATTTCCCGACAGGCTCTAATTACACTGGATTGCTTCGCCTTTCGACTTTGCTCAGGGCTCGCAATGACAACGAAAGTGACTTTTTCAGACGCTTCCTAACATGGTCTAGACATTGACCTGTCTCTATGTTAGCAGTCAGTGCCACATGCGCGAAAAGATTTACAGAAAAATTACCTCAATCCTCACAAAGTGGTGGCTGGCTGTATTGATTGTGGCCACCCTGCTGGTTATTTTCTGCTATCCATATACAAAATCCCTGTTTGGAAACATCTCAACAGATCTGATTAAGTTGCTCCCACAGGATTATACGAGCGTAAAACTGCTTGAGCGGATGAGAGATAAATTTAAGGCAAAAAATACACTTTCGGTGGTCATCGAATCCGACAACCCGGAAAAAACAAAGGAGCTACTCGTATTTCTGGCAGATAAATTCAAGAATGATCCAAAAGTTGAAAAAGCCCAATATAAAAAGACTGGTTATGACTTTTTCGATAAACATAAACTCCTCTTTCTTGAGCTGGAGGATTTAAAAACTATCAAAGAGAGAGTTGATAGGCGTATCCAGCGTGGGAAATTGGGCGGGTTCTATATTAATTTCGAAGATGAAAGTGATGACAAGGATAATGAATTCACGTTTGGAGATCTCGAACAGAAGTATAAGACCAAATATACCAAGGGGACCCGAAGTAAATTTCTGACAGACGATGAAGAGAAGGTATATGTAGTGTTTCTGACTCCCTCTGATAACGACGACGGACTGACCGCATACAAAAGATTTTATGAACACATCCGCAGCGGAGTTGAGTCTATAGATGTTAAAGAATTTGATCCGTCGATGCAGGTTTATTACTCGAGCACTATCCGAAATAGAATTTCTGAATACGATGCTTTGATAAAGGACTTGAAGCTTGCCGGGATAATCTCCGGATTCGGAATATTCCTCCTCCTGACGTTATACTTTAGAAGAATACTCGCCGCCGTAATAGTTTTTATTCCGCTTTCGGCAGGAATTATCTACTCGTTCGCGTTCGCGTTCATTTTTATCAAAAACTTGAACGTCGTGACCTCTTTCCTCTTCGCTGTTCTTGGAGGTCTGGGCGTTGAAGTCGGAATCCACATGTTTGCCCGCTACAATGAAGAGCGTGCGGCCGGAAAAGATGTATCGGAATCTGTCTTTACTATTTTGTTTCACACCGGACGTGCGGCAATCACTGCCGGTATAATTGTGGCATCCACATTTCTGATACTAATCATTAACGATTTTAAGGGATTCTCCGAATTCGGTCTAATCACAGGTTCCGGGATTCTGATAGTCTACTTGACATATCACATTCTCTTCCCTCCCCTGCTTATAGCTTTTGAAAAAATGAGGCTTCTGAAGTTTAAAAAGATTGAGGAAATAGATGAATCAAAGATAAAAGAGACAAAATTCCCCGCCTCAAAAATTGTGTTAGCCACAACCGTGGTACTTTTGGCATTCTCTGTTGCCGGACTTTTCAATGTGGGGTTTGAGTATAATTTTGGAAAACTGAAGGCGCAAAATCCGGAAACTGAGCTTGCAAGAACAAAGCATGAATCAACCACATCAAGTCTCAATAGACCGGCGGCAGTGATAATAGAAAACCTTGATGAGGCGCTCGCAGTTAAAGAGGTTATTCAGAAACAAATTGCGAAGGATGAAGAAAATGGCATTGAGCCGGTAATTGATAGATACAAATCATGGTATGACATAGTTCAGTATAATCAGGATGAGAAATTAGAAGTTATTGAAGACATTAAAACCCTGCTCAACGATCACACCATCAAACTTGTAAAAGGTGAGAAGAAGAAGGATCTTGATAAATTCAAAGAGGAACTGAATGCTACCACGCCAATTGAGGAGAGTGAAATTCCGCCGGAAGTAAAAGAGATCTTCTTTGGAAAAGCCAATGACGGTTATCAAATATCTTTTATCAATGCCAATCCAACACTGGAACTTGACAACGGAAGAAATGCAATCGCGTTCGCGGAGAGAATAGAAAACATAGAAACCCCAATCGGAACATTCCATGCATCAAGCGATTCGGTTGTCTTTGCGGATGTTTTGCGCACAATGCTCTCTGATGTTCCCCGAGTTGTCATTCTGTCCATAATATGTATCTTCCTGTTTGTTTTCCTGGATTTCAGAAATTTTAAGAAGACCCTTCTCATCACCTCTCCGATCCTTCTCGGAGTAGTTCTGATGTTCGGCCTTATGTATATATTGAAGATGAAGCTCAACTTCTTTAACATGATCGTCATCCCTACGGTATTCGGCACCAGTATTGATAACTCTATTCATATTTATCACCGCTTTGAGGAGATGGGGAAGAAATCGCTGATGAAGGTTATAAAAACCAGCGGCAGTGCGGCATTGATGTCATCGCTCACAAACATCCTGGGCTTTTTAGGACTTGTCTTTGCAAACCATCAAGGCCTTGCTTCAATTGGAAAGTTGGCAATTGTGGGGATGAGCACATGCCTCTTCACAACACTTGT
>CAZTCA010000173.1:0-2565 GCA_964612405.1 uncultured Pseudomonadota bacterium | reverse complement strand
GGAGGTTTTATGGATAGGAATCTAGCACTTGAGATGGTCAGAGTGACAGAGGCGGCCGCAATCGCCGCCGCAAGACTGATGGGTCGCGGCAACGAGAAACAGGCCGATCAGGTGGCTGTGAACGCCATGAGGAAAACCCTTCAGATGATCAATATCAGGGGAACTGTAGTAATAGGTGAGGGCGAAAGAGATGAAGCCCCAATGCTGTATATAGGTGAAAAAGTTGGATCTTGGGGAGATAACGATCCGGAGATCGACATTGCCCTTGATCCGCTTGAGGGGACAACGATTACCGCCTGCGGAGATTCCAATGCGCTGGCATGCATAGCGGCGGCAGACAAAGGGAATTTCTTGAATGCACCCGATACTTACATGGAAAAGATTGCCGTGGGGCCATCTGCCAAAGGTGCTATAAGCTTGAAGTTGACGCCGACTGAAAACCTGCGAATGGTTGCACGCGCAAAAAATTGCGATATCAGCGATCTGACAGTGATAATATTGGACCGTGAGAGACACAAAGGATTGATTAGTGAAGTTCGCGAAGCAGGCGCGCGAATCAAACTGATACGCGACGGAGATGTGTCGGCCGCAATTGCAACTTGTAAAGAATCGCGCGGTGTTGATGTCCTGATGGGAAGCGGAGGGGCGCCTGAAGGAGTTCTTGCGGCGGCCGCGTTGAAGGCGATTGGCGGGGACATGCAGGGACGTCTCATATTTAGAAAGGATGATGAGAGGGAGCGTGCAACGAAGATGGGGATAACCGACTTTGATAAGACTTATACGATTGATGAACTCTGCAGAGGAAATTCAATGTTCGCCGCAACCGGTGTTACACATGGAGAATTCCTGAAAGGCGTGGTATTTTACGGTGGCGGAGCAACGACACATTCTGTAGTGATGAGATCCGAAACCGGAACGGTTCGTTATATTGAAGCAGATCATAATTTCAAGATGAAGCCGAAATACAGCTGGGAAGAATAATAGAAGATGCCGAAAGTTTCAAAATCTGTAACAATTAATGCCGCAAAAAACCGCGTATTCGACGTTGTCACCGATTACGCGGCATATAAGGACTTCATCCCCGAGATTGAATCCGTGGAGATTGTGAAGAAGGGTGCCTCATCAACGGACGTCAGCTTCGAAGTGAACCTCGTTGTGAGGACCTCATATACCCTCCGGTTCAAGCCAAAGAAGTACCAATCTGTGGACTGGTCGCTCGTTAAAGGGGATTATATGAAGTCAAATTCCGGCTCATGGAATTTTTCAAGTGTCGGGGTTAATAAAACAAGGTTAACATACTCAACAGAAGTAGAATTTGGCTGGCTGGTTCCGTCCAGTGTTGCCAAGGCGCTGATAGAAGACAACCTGCCAAACATGCTGCGATTGTTCAAGAAACGTATCGAAGGAATGATATGATATTCGGTTCAAAGAAAAGAAAAGTGACCGGTGCGCTGGTTCCTATTGATCCACTGCGGTCTTATCTTGCGGAGGTTCAGAGATACCCGATGCTCTCGGAAGAGGAAGAGCGCGAGCTCGCCAAAAAATATCACCAGTTTGGAGATATTGAAGCGGCAAAAAAGCTTGTCACGTCACACTTGAGACTCGTCGTCAAGATCGCCATGGAATATAAGAACGCCTACCACAATGTTCTGGACCTTATAGGCGAAGGGAATATTGGCCTGATGCACGCCGTAAAGAAATATGATACCGACAAAGGGGCTCGGCTTGGCCATTATGCGACTTGGTGGATCAAGTCATATATATTAAAGTATATTCTAGACAACTTCCGCCTGATAAAGATTGGAACCACCAAGAACCAGCGAAAGCTCTTCTATAATCTGATGAGTGAGAAGCGTAAGATAGAACAGCAGGGCTATTATGCCGATTCCCGGTTGTTATCGAGCAAGCTTGGCGTTGATGTTAGTGAAATTGAGGAGATGTCCAAGCGCCTGACACAGCCCGAACTAGGCCTTCAAACGCCAGTATCGAGCGACCCGAAGGCATCAATGATGGAAGATTTCATCGCGGATGATGACGTGCCGGTTGATGAGAAGATCTATAAGCATGAAATGCGGGATCTTCTGAACGAACGGCTTGATGACTTCTCCAAAGAACTGAAGCCGCGCGAGATGAAGATCTTTAAGGAGAGATTGTTGGCGGAGATTCCGTTAACACTTCAAGAGATTGCAGATGAATATGGAATATCAAAAGAGCGAGCCCGCCAGATAGAAGCACGCATTTTAGAGAAACTGAAGATCCACCTCAAAGATCTAGCAAATTAAGCATAATTATAGTCCCAATTATAGGTTATTTAAGGGACTTTATGCCTTGTTATAATGATTCGCCTTATAACTCCCTGGAAAGCCGCTATACACCTAGAGGCGCATAAGAGGTATTATGTCAAGTTGGGCATATCCTCAGCCTGCCCCCATAGGCTGGGCTCAGGACTCAATTGGAGTCACTTATTTGGGCCGCTACTTGAGCCCTAAATAGACAAAAAAATCAATCATTTAAATAGAGCCTGTCGGGAAATGACACTTTCTGTCATTGCGAGGAGCAAAGCGA
>CAZTCA010000172.1:0-2573 GCA_964612405.1 uncultured Pseudomonadota bacterium | reverse complement strand
ATGCTTATTATATGCGACATTCTTCGCCCCCTTTGACTATATGGTAAAAGAAATCTGTCAAGCTGTCAATATGTAAATATGTCAATATTTATTATGTGTGATATTTTTGAAGTATACGCGATTTTGCACATATTTTTTTGGTGGCAACAAGGTTCATGCGTGGAATGGGGCAGGAATAGGGTAAAGTTGCTATGTATTCGTTCTCGAATAATTTCCAACTATTGACTTCTCTGCAGAGATTACGATAATTGCAGTATATGCAGAATAATATTGTTGGCCAATGAAAGGAAATACAATGAGCACATGGTTACAGGCCTTTAATAGTCGTGGCGACCTTACCCCATACGGCGACAATGCCATCGGTCTCTTTGCGCTTGCGTTACGTTTTGGTGTCGAAGATCTCGTGACAGCTGCTGCAAACTCTATTACTGACGGCAACGACGACAAGAAGTGCGATATCATCCACATCGACAAGGATGAAGAGATAGCGGTCATTTCGCAGTGCTACCATTCATCCAAAGAGAATCCCTCTGCCCCCTCAAACAAGGCAAGCGACCTAAATACGGCCATTTCTTGGCTACTCCAGCGGCCTGTCACTGAGCTTCCAGAGAGACTCCGTCCCGCGGCAATTGAATTACGTGCCTCGATAATTGATGGCTCTGTAAAAGAGATTCATATTTGGTATGTACATAATCTACCAGAATCCAAGAACGTGCAAGATGAGCTCGTCACCGTTGAACGCACTGCAGACTCAATTCTCAAGAATCATTTTCCTGGCAAGAAATTATCGATTCTGGTGCAGGAGGTCGGGCGAACCAAGCTCGAAGAGTGGTATAACGATACTCAAACACCTATTCTCGTCTCTGACAAAATCGAATTCAGAATTACCGACGGATTTGAGATAATTGGTGAGACATGGAAGGCTTATGTTACGGCCATGCCCGGTCGGCTTCTTCACAAACTCTACAAACAACATGGCGCAAAACTGTTTTCGGCAAATGTTCGCGACTACCTTGGTTCACGACGGAGTGACGCCAACATCAACAACGGAATCAAGCAATCTGCAGTGCAGACTCCTGCAGACTTCTGGGTTTACAACAATGGACTTACAATCCTTGTGCATTCATATGACAAGCTGACCTCTCGCAAGATATCTATGACAGGAATCTCTATTGTTAACGGAGCGCAAACAACAGGTGCTCTTGGATCATTAAGCAAGCGGCCTAGTGCCGACTTATTGGTGCCCGTCAGATTGGTAGTCACATCTGACGCAAACACGATCTTTGACATCATTCAATACAATAACAGCCAAAATAAGGTTACGGCATCTGACTTTCGCAGCCGTGACAAAATTCAAAGAAGACTCAGAGAGGAGGTCGCGCAAATTCCCAATGCAGAGTATGAAGGCGGTCGACGTGGCGGTGCATCAGACATGATTCGACGCA
Source organism: uncultured Pseudomonadota bacterium (assembly GCA_964612405.1). Classification (GTDB taxonomy): domain Bacteria; phylum UBA10199; class UBA10199; family 1-14-0-20-49-13; genus CAZTCA01. The sequence goes on along the minus strand of CAZTCA010000172.1, from coordinate 1,128 downwards.
ATCCAAACCTGTTGCCTTCTTACACGGTTGGCCAAGCACTTGCCGCACTTCAACAGGATCCAGATGTCGCATATAACCAAAAGTCAGCAATATGGGCCTCCGATTCTCTTTACTCAAAATACTTTACTGAGGACATTACCGGGGCTCATCTTGTCTTTGCCTACTCGTTGTTGCGAGCAATTGAAGCTCGCAAAACAAGTCTAGTTCAGAAATCTAAGGCTGATAGCGGTGTCACTGACGCAGAGACAAAAGAACTGCAATACTTTCGTCAGCGGGGATCAATCTTTCTCCTGGTCGCTTCCATTGCCGCCTCTCTGGAGACAATATTGGGACGGAAACTTGTCCGTATCAGCAAGATTTCCTTCGGAGCCAAGACGGAGCCAAGAAACGCAATAAAGATTTGGGATCCTATCATATCCGTATGTACAGCGTTCTGCCCGCAACTCGAAGATGCATTTGCTGACGGCTTAAAAAACAAGGAGCGCATCAGGAAGACAATAACAACATTCCAGAGTCTTATTCAGGCTACAGTTGCCGCAAATGCAGACACTTTTAAAACGTTTTTGGCTAAAGTAAAAGTTTAACAAGATGGCCAACAACGAAATGCACGCGACCGAAAATAGCTGCGCAATTTTCGGCGAGTGATTTTAAATGTTATAGTACTCATATGCAGGTTGTCATGTTTGTTCGAGGCGAAGCAATCAAGCGCATCGTAAAAGATTTTTCTAACACAGGATACAGAGTAAAATATAAATTTTTCGGCAAGGGTCTAACACCTTTGGTTTTCAAATGGCGCCGAGATATTTTTCTTTTATTTTTTTGCCCTGGCGCCAGGAGGCGTAGCGGTATCGATTCTGGCGGATACGGATATGACCGAGATAATATTCAGAGTCGGAAACTATGACGATGACCTTGCCGGTTTCGGCGTTTTCATAAATTCCGGCCGGAATGTTCCGGAAACGCTGCCGGCCTTGCGGCCGCGGTCCTTCTTTTTTGGAAATGCTCATCCACAATTATGCCATAAGCAGGGTAAAAGGTCAAAGCGGCCGGAGGTCTCCGGGATGAGCGAGCGGCGCGTTCGCGGAGCCGGCTCCGACGGTAGAGCCGCCGCGGCCGGTGTTCGGATAT
>CAZTCA010000171.1:0-2676 GCA_964612405.1 uncultured Pseudomonadota bacterium | reverse complement strand
GTCGCTTTGCTCCTCGCAATGACAGAAAGTGTCATTTCCCGACAGGCTCCTAGATAATATTAAGGCCGGATAGGTGTGTTACCACCCAGATGTGTCAAAAAATCATCAGGGGGGCTAAAAAAAGGGTAGTGGCCGGCTTCTATACTGGTTGCAGTGGTGGTTTAACGCCCTGTTTGAGCGAATTCGAGCAGGGCGTTTTTTTTGATCTAAAACCTAATCACCTTTTCAACAATCTGATTTTCACCGATGTGGAGGTTGATCCATTTCTTTAGGAACTGCTCTTCTTTGGGATCGTGGAAGCCGGCCTCCATATAATATTTTCCGGGCGGGATGTCAAACTGACGCCATTCGTCTGCGGTGGATCCCTCAAAGAGGGCGGTGTCCGAGCCGTAAGTAAATACCTTAAAACTGCAGGCCAGAACGACATTATTTGTTCCGCGGCATATCAGCTTCAATTTGCCGGAAGTGAAAATTGCCTCTTTTGAGATCGACTCGCCGGCCTTGACTTCAATGTCATGAACCCACGTTATAGATTTCTGATCACCCTTGGATGTCAGATCCTCGGCTTTAATATCATAAAGCCCCGGGGTGAGACTGAACGTCAACCAGCTTCTCTCGGCCTCTTCCGTTATGACCGGCTCATCAATCCCTGCGCGATACAGAGTAAACGCCGTTGGGATGATCATCTCCTTCGCGTTCTTTCCAAGAAGTTTCAAAGTCCCCAACTGAAACACTGCCTCCATGGTTTCGGGTTTTCCCTCTTTTATCTCATAATCATTCCATGCAAGACTCGGCTGGGGCGAGAGCTTTGAACTCGTGTTTGTGGCGATAACATTATATTTGCCGGGGGTGACGTATATGTTAACCGGGGCATCAAGTGATTTAACCTTGATGGCCTCTTCGTCGTTGGCAGGCGTCCTGATGGAAAATTCAGTCTCAACAATCTTCCCTTGAGAGTCTTTTCCGGAGAGGGTCAGTGTCGTTGCCTTGAAGGTTGCGACCTGTTCCAGCGTTTCACCGCCATTGATTGAAATGTTCGGGAGTTTCACTTCCGGGCCCCCTTCAATGTTCGGATTTACCCAAGTGACGTAGATATCATAATTGCCCGGTGCCAGATCCAGGGTTACGCCATCAATGGGGCCTTCACCGACAGAGACCACTTCTTCCGAGTCGGGTTTAGTAACTTTATAAGTGACCGGAACGGCCTGATTTTCAAGATTCTGGGCCTTGAGGAGGAGTTTGCCGGTCTGGAATTTAAATATCTCTTCTATTGTTTCTCCGTTCTTCACCTCGACATTTTTCTCATAGGCCGAGAGGGTTGCTTTCTCCGGATCCGCAGATTCTGCATCAATGTCGTATGCTCCGGGAGAGAGAAATACCATCTGTGGTGGTTGAACCTTGTTTAATCTGCCGACGATCTGGTCGGTGCCAGATTTTCTGAAATAGAAGTTGGAGAGGGTGGGTTGTCCCTTCTGATCTATTGCATTGAGGCTTATAGTACCAAGGTCAAACTGTATGATCTGCTCCGCTTTGGTAGAAGCCTGAACCTCAATCCCTTTAATCATCTTAGATGGCTTTGTTGCCTCAAAAGAGGAGTCGAATCTGACGAGGATGTCGTATGAGCCCGGATTCAACTTGAAGAATTTGATCCCCTCTGTCTCGGCCCTATCCACGATCGACTGGGTATTGGCGCGATAGACAGTGATAGTTGAGGGGAGCGGAGTAGCGCCGCTCATCACCTTAACCCTGAGGTTGTATGGAAGCGTAGTGCTGATGGCCTGATCGAGGGCTGACACTAACTCCGGATCTGTGCGTGCAAAATAGAAATGACCGTCGGTTGCTTCTGCCACTTCCCGAAATAGATTTTGGGTGGCCTGATCAATGTCAAAGCCGATGATGTCTACAATCACATTGCCGGGACCGTTATGAAGCCTCTCTGCGGCCGCCTTGATATCTCCGTTACAGGCATCGGGGCCGTCGGCTATTAAAATAATCAGATTGTCAACATCGTCAGGCTTTTTCTCGAAATCGTTGTATGCCTCTTCAATCGAGAACGCGAGCGGCGTGGTTCCTTGAGGGGTAATTTCTTCCAGCCCTTTGGAGAAGGCCATATAATTCTCCGGCCCCATCGGGAGAAGAAGGTTGGTGTCGCGACAGTTGTCCTGATCGGACGGATATTTATTGCCGAAGACTCTGAGCGCGAGTTTTCTATTAGCCATTTCTGAAGGAAGGGGGGTTGAGAGGACTTTATTGAGCGCACTCTTAAGTGCCCCCATCTTTGTTGTCTGACCCATCAGTCCGTTCATACTCCCCGATGCATCAACGATGATTTCGACGTTTGTGGCAGATTTGAGAATTGTGGCCGATGATGGTTGAGTGAGGGCCTCAGGTGCAAACTTATCTCCTTCACCCGTCAGAATCGAATCAGGGATATCGGAGGTTACAGGCTCCGACATCTGGATTGTTGGTGTTTCAATCTTTTGCTGTACCTTGGCCTTGTCCCCCTCTGGTCGCGTACAGCCCGGGATGGCAATAAGGCAGGCGATAATGATTGATAGTATTGTATTTTTCATAGCTAATCTAATTAACATTTTATCGTCATATCCGCAATTCTAAATTGCTAATTAGAGCCTGTCGGGAAATGACACTTTCTGTCATTGCGAGGAGCAAAGCGAC
>CAZTCA010000170.1:0-2695 GCA_964612405.1 uncultured Pseudomonadota bacterium | reverse complement strand
CAGCAACTGGATCTTTCACTTTATTAACACTCAACTTTAAGCGGACAGGAGTGATGAAAATTAAACAATAAATATTGACATTTGTCAACAAAATTTATATAATGATACTGTTGAAAAACCCCTAAAAGTTCTTTGATATAATTACCGTCGGGATTACGATTCTTCAGGTTTTATTGTATAAGTGCATTAGAATTGAGATATTAAGATAGGGAAATGGGTCTTTGAAATTGAAAAGCATCTGTTAAATTCGTATAATTGAGTTGTAAGAAACAAAATACGGAGGTTTAACAGATGCCTGATAAAAATTATATCACAAAGGTACTGGGAATACAAGGATTTTTGGTAAAAGATTTGAAAATAAGTATTGGACGGGTTGACATATATTTAGAACGGGAACAACAGACATATTGTTGTAGTAGGTGTGGACAGATAAGTTATTTATCATGGGGAAGTTGGGAAATAGAGGTACAGGACTTAAAGATGAGTGGTAATGGTGTATATCTGCATTTTAGGAAACACCGAGTAAAATGCAGTTGCAATGAAAATGCATATGTAGAGAGGTTAGATTTTGTAGATGAGGAAGAGACGGTAACAAAACGGCTTGAAGAAGAAATATACGGTTTGTGTAAAATGATGCCGATAAAGGCAGTAGCGGGAATATACAAACTTGACTGGGATACAGTAAAACGATTAGATAAGAAAAACATACTAAAAAGGGTAGCTGCAAAAGATAGGTTTAAATATTTAACAGGAATATCAGTAGATGCGGAGTCTTTTTGCGAAATTGACCTCAAGTCGGTGTGCTAACTACTATTGTATCAGCCTTTGAAGCCGTAGTCAAGCTCTTTGAAATAGCAGTTTTGTAATTAAGCAGCCGTAAATTACGTGCCTGCAACAAGTTAGATTTCCTTTTGGAAAGAATCGCCTCCATTTTACCCGCCAGCGCCTGAGCAGGGGTGACATATTTTAAGGAACTGTGCGGTTCGTTGTTGTAGATGTCCGTGAAAAGTGACAACCAGCGGACAACATCATCGACCATCGGGAAAGATAACGGAGCATCTCTGTGATATTTGAGGGTTTTAATGATTGCCTCAATCCAGGATTCATCGTCCGGAGTATGCGGACGGCCGTAATGGACAGGCGCGTTGAGCAGTTCTTTTACGACAGATTTCGTATAAGCGGCTTTCATGGCAGAACCCCTATCTGAATGGGCGATAAGTTTATCAAACAGATGTTCCGGCAGAAGAGCTAACGCTTCTTTAACGGAGCGAGTCAGGTCAGCCGAAGCGACGCTGTTTACAGAATGCCCGATATGCAGAAGGTATCTGTGAGGCAGAATCATCACAGGGAGAGCCCAAACCGGCACTCCTGAATCTGTAACGAACCGGGTGGCATCGTAACACAGCAGCGAGAACCCCTGTTCCAGTAGAGTATGAGCCGAAACATATCCGTTACCGCGTTTATTGCGGGCAATATGGCGGACAACATGTTCGCTTTTAAGGACATTATAGACGGAAGACAGAGAAACATGGAATTTATCTGCATCATGGCCGTGGACAAAGATATGGCTTAACGGTTTTCCCAGGGAATCCGGAGCAAACGCAGTGTCTATGATGGCTTCCCGCTCAGCAGGAAGCAGTTTGTTCCACGCAGTGCGTTTAACAACAGGTTTAGGGTTAGCCCATCTGCGGAATTTTCTGGGAACAATCCCGAATATTTCGCAGGCTCGTTTCTGTGCTAAACCCTGAGAGATAGATTCTTTGATAGCTTGAACCACGGCGATTTTGACCTCCTTGTTGAAATGACCCTTGAGTTTGCCGGAAAGGCCTAATCCGTTCTTTTTTTTAACAAGGACAGCTCGTGCCCGACTGCGGCTAAAGCATCTTTTGCTTCTTCGAGCTGTTTTATAGCTTTTTGATACTGTTCCGCTGAGACCACTTGCTGTTTGCGGCCTTGTTTGCCTTGTTTTGATAATGCTTCCAGCGCGGCGGCCTTGATCTTTTTGCGTATGGCAACCAAGTCCCAGGGAACTAGGCTGTGGCGTTGCAGAATCATTTTTATCGGCGCTCCCGGGGCGTTGCATTCCATGTAGATGTTGAACATTTGTTCCGGTGTCAGTTTTATCCGTTCTTTTTTCTGATTCATATTCATGATAGTTTCCAATTGTAGCCTCCTTAAGGTTATTATACAACCTTTTGCCGGTTTTTTAAACCGGGGCTTCTAATAGGGAATTAAATTCTTAAATGAGGACACTATCGCTTAGAAACTCGGATTGAGAACGAGAGATGTTGCAAAGTCGCTATATATTAACTATCTTAAACGAGCCGAAGAATGTTTAAATGCAGCAAAGAATTCTTTTGCTATTCAAGAATGGAATGCAACTACTATTAATGCTATTCACTCTTGTATATCTGCATGCGATGCTATGTGTGTGTATTTTTTAGGTAAGCGTCATATTGGTGAAAGTCATGAAGATGCTATAAATCTATTTAAAATAATTAAAAGTGGTGATGAGGAAATAAATATAAATGCAAATAGGATTTTAAGGGTTCTACGCATCAAAAATATGGCAGAGTATGAAGAGAGATTGGTTTATAAATCTGAATCTGAAAAAGTTTTAAAAGATTGTGAAAGATTACTTGAATATATCAAAAAAGTGTTACCATAATAAAGTGGTAGGAGAGTGAGATGTAGC
>CAZTCA010000169.1:0-2748 GCA_964612405.1 uncultured Pseudomonadota bacterium | reverse complement strand
CTTGTCCCATGGACGGCATGTCCTGTCATGCCGGCAAATTTAATCATGATGCCATCATGGGCACCGGTGAATATTTATGAATTCTCCAGCTGGGCGCGTGAATGTATCGTACCACTTCTGGTTATTCTCAATAAAAAGCCGGTTCGCCCATTGACATGTCATCGCGAGTCACCCGCCGCTGGCGGTGGGAGGTGTGGCGATCCAGTGAGCGCAGTCTCCACTTTTAATCTTGATGAGCTGTTCGCACAACCGGAATCGGAACGGAACTGGGAATATAAAACAGATAAGTGGTTTCTGTCCTGGGAAAATTTTTTCGTGCGGATTGATGGTATATTAAAAAAGATCCCCGGCCTCCCCTTCAACGGTCAGGCGATAAAAAAATGTGAGGAGTGGATCTGTGAACATGCAAAGAAAACAGAAGATATCTACCCGGGGCTTCTGTACAACGCAATCGCTCTGAGCACAATCGACTATTCAAACGGCGACCAACCGCTCGGAAAGATCTTGAATGCCCTGCAGAGTTTTCAAATAAAGTATTCAACCGTGCTCCCAAGTGCCGCCTTTCCCAACCAACGTACCAACGTACCAACGTACCAACGTACGATCTTACAACAGTGTTGCATATCTCCACTGTGGGACACTCCGTGGCAGATAACCGCGCTTCTTGAAAGTGAAACGTCCCCATCTGACCCGCGACTGGTGCGGGCTGGGCGGTGGCTCATCTCCAAACAGATCACGAAGACACACGGCGATTGGAAGGTGAAAAACCCGGATGCAGAGCCTGGCGGCTGGTCATTTGAATTTAAAAATGAATACTTTCCGGATGTGGATGACACAATACAGGTTCTTCATGTCTTGAACAGGCTAGATATCCCCGAAAAGAAACCTTCAATTGAACGCGGACTTCGCTGGCTTGTCTCCATGCAGAATGGTGACGGTGGTTGGGCGGCGTTTGATAGGAATAATAATTTGGCTCTTCTCAATAAAATTCCGTTTGCGGATCACGGAGCATGTCTTGATCAAAGTTCTCCGGATATCACGGGAAGGGCCGTTTCACTTTTGACTGACATTGATCCGCCTAAATATAGAATCGCCATCGAAAAAGGAGCTGACCATCTCAGAGAATCTCAGGAACTCTTCGGCGGATGGAGGGGACGCTGGGGAATTAATTTTATTTACGGAACTTGGTGTGCGCTCACCGCCCTTTCAAGAACCAGTCACTGCAATGTCGAGGAATATGGCAAACATATGACATCTGTCCTCAGGGGAATGAAGTGGCTCATCTCCATTCAGCACAAAGACGGCGGCTGGAGCGAATCGCCGGAAACATATCGCACGGGCGAATATATGCCCTACCCCAATTCTGAAGGGAGTGTACCCTCACAAACGGCGTGGGCATTGATGGGCCTGATCGCCGCGTGGAATCTGGTCCCGCTAGGATCTGACCCCATGCTAGACAATTCCATTTCTAAGGGCATTAATTTCCTGACCAAGAAAATTGGTCACGGAGGCGTGTGGGACGAACCGGAGCACACAGGCACAGGTTTTCCAAATCATTTTTATCTGAAATATCACGGATACAGCCACTATTTCCCGCTATTGGCGCTTGCGAAATACTCGAATTCCAAATCCGGCAAGGGCTAACATTATATACGGCAACACTGCCTGCATTGCGTTTGGTGCCGCGGCGCCGAAACTGCAACCACAGTCACCACCACCTTCGCTTGCGGGGATGCAACCGGTCCCAGATTCATTCTTCACAAGTCCGGCGGCGCAGTTGAGCGTCTTTATACACCCCTCGATTGCTTCACAAACCACAACGCCGGTTGTTGGATCGACCTTCATGGCAAAGCACTCATCACATTTACAAACTCCTCCGTCGATAACAGTGTTAATCGCCGAACAATCCATATTTTCAGAGAGACATGTTCCGGTTATATCGCGGAAGAAGCCGGTCTTGCAGGAGCATTTGTATACATCATCTTCTTTGACAGTAGTGCCATAAGAACCACAAGAGACACACGCCAGTGGCGTTTTGAAATCATCTTTCAGAGCATATCTGCCAAATGTATCTGAACAATCACACACAGCACCTCTCTTTGTCTCGGGAGCGGTGCATTCTGAAACGCATTCACCGGAGCTATTGCGAATCAAATCAGCCGTGCACTTAGCAACACAAGAGCCATCGCCTCCGGCTATCTGTTCATAATCCTCAATGCACGCACACGCTCCGTTTATTATTGCTTTATTTTCACCGGAACATTTTTCTTCAGGAGGAATACATTGATTGGCATTTGAGTCAAAACTGTAGGTCTCATTCTCACAGGCGCATCCGGACTCTTTTTTTACCATTCCAACATCTTCACAAGGTATGCAGCTACCACTTTTATTATACATTCCAAGATCTTCGCATTTTGTGCATACATTATTGTTAGCAATTTCGCCAGCCTGGCACTCGACACACTGTAAAGGGCCGTTAGAGATGTAATTCTTTGGACCCGCACAAAGAAATATTGAAGAACTTGGCGAGGAACATTGCAACGTTCCCTTAATTTTTATTACAAATGAAATGGTTTTGCCCACAAAATCATTATTAGCAGGTAGCCGACACTTAATATGGGCCTTCAGTAAGCTGGGATTGCTCTCATCTGAAATAAGGATCGCTTTGTCATCACAGGTAAATTTAGTACTCGCAATGGGTGTGTACGTTTTACCTAAACTAATATCCTTTACCGTAAAGATCTTAAC
>CAZTCA010000168.1:0-2825 GCA_964612405.1 uncultured Pseudomonadota bacterium | reverse complement strand
TGAATTTCGCCGCGACAACTCGGATATTCCCTTGGTCCATCCCAATCCACCGACTTATCAATCAATGTCCATCCACCATCCGGGCCATCCGCAAATAATACTCCACCGGTTGTGGCCGCATAAACCCTACTTCCATTATTTATAAGCGCATTCACAGTGAATGAACCATAATGATTCAAGTAACCCTTCATATAATCTTTTGTATAAAGTGCTTCAAACATATCTGCAAAATTAGCTGAAGATTCACGCCACACGCTGTCACCGGTTAAACTTGCAAACTTTATCGCTACCGGTGCATTTGATGCCGAACCAAAGACTACGACATCTTTACCCGGCAGTGTTGTAACGCTCGACCATGAACCGGAAGAATCTTTCGCAGTCCATTTGCGAACGTTGATTGTGATCGGGTTGCTTGCCGCTCTTCCTGAAGCATCAACAGCCTCAATTGTGTATGTTCCACTTGCTTTAGGAGTTACCATAACGCTATCGCCTGTGATATCTTTTTTGCCCTCTGGACCATTCAATGTCAGACCGGCGTCAACTTCGGTGCTCTCACCTTCACGGTTGGTGAATAGCCATTTTAGCGTTACTGACTCGCCAACAAATATATCATTAGCACTTGCCTCAAGCTGAACATTAAATGCGGCGGCGCCACCAATAGTTGCCACCTGAATATTCACAGTTGCCTGTTTGGTCACAACAGTTGACCCAAGGCTTGCAGTCAACGTGAAGACTGTATTTTCACTTACCGTTACGGTTGTGTTGCCAATAGATTCAACTTCGCCGATTTCATTGTCTATCGTGACGACTGCATCTCCCGGTGAAACATCCCAACTCAGACGCACATCGCCCGCATTTGAAAGGACCAGATTCTGCTGGCCGTTTGCGGCAAATGAATTGATCACCAACTCCACCTGCTTGACTGTAGCGGTGGCCGCGGCAGTTGCCGCTTGACCGTCTTCAGTTGTTGCGGTTAAAGTATATGTGGCCGTCTTTTCAGGATTGACCGTAATGCAACCGACAGACATGTCTACTGAGCCAGAGTTATCATCAAGAATCATATCTTCCGCTTCGCCTGTTTCATCATCAATTGCCTTCGCAGACCCTTCAACTAAAAAATCTTTGGAATCGTCTTCCACAGTCTCTTCTGTATCTTCTGCCAAAACTTCAAATGGACCAACGACAAAACCATCTTCGTCCGTAATTTCAACTTTTGTTCCTGCAGGTGATACATCCCAGCAGAGATCTGTTGATTCGCCAGCTTTAATCTCTTCGGGTGTTGCGGTAAATTTGACAATATTAAGTTCTGCAGGCACTTCTACAACATTCACATTCATATAACCCGTGCATTCTGTAGGTGCCATGCCTGTCTCTTCATTCACACCTGTGAATGTAAATCTCACTGTCTGGGCCAGTCCTCTAAATTCTTGGGAACCCTCGGCAACCATAATGATAGTCGGGTCCGCTGCAATTTCGCCGTCGGCGGGAGTGGCAGATTCAATTTCTTTCTCTGCAACTTCAAGTGAAATTGGCTGACCAATCACCTCTGCAGGGTCAGAAGAAAGGGTTGCACTCTGAAGCGTATCAGCGCTCCATATGAGAACAATTCCTTCGCCCTTTGACACTTCGATATCGCCCATCACTGCCGAGGCAGGATCGTCACCTATTTTATAGGCTTGGAGAAGTGCGTTACATGAAGTTGACGGATTCGGAGCGGGGGGTTCCGGAAGAACGCCATCGCTACACGCCGTGACAACTGCTGTCAAAAGACCCAGTGTGATGATTAATTTTCTCTTCATATCCCTAACCCTTTCTTATTATTATTTAAAATTCCTTAACATATTGTAAACTTAACACTAAGGGCGAACCAGCACCGTTAGTGTTATAAACGTTCTCTAAGCCAAAAAATAGGTTCTTCCATCCTGCACCAAGAGCGCTAACCAATGCCATCCCGTCACGTGAGTTCGGAGCAAGACCTGCTCCCGGCTCACCAGAAGTTGTAGGAATTTCAACAGATCTATTGTGCAACGACAGCCTGGCCAGTACATGCCAATCAGGATTTATGAAATATTTGCCACCGGCAAAAATATCCCATGCCGATCCTCCCTGAAATGTGGAATAACGACCCTGTACGTCAATCCCAAAGCCTTTACTTTTCGTGCCATCATAAAGAGAGGCTCTGTTTTCGTATTTAGTAGCCACAGAAATCGTATGACCTACATCTTGATTTTCATTTTTCAAAAGATGATATCTAGCGCTCAGTGTAAGTTCATCAATCGGCTTTCCAGAAATAGTCGCCAAGAAATCGGTAGCCGTATCATCTTGAATTACATTTCCACTAAATACATCCAAAACACCCTGCCTCCCCCAAGTAATCTGCGCACCAATATTCAGAGCGTTGTCTAAAAGGCTCAAGCCTATCTTTCCTTGTGATCCATATATATTTGCATATGAGGGATCATACTTGTAACCTGACCTCATTTCTCCCTGCGCAATGCCATCTCTTGCATCAAGATCAAAATGCCCGATAGATACCGATCCTTTAAATATGCCGGCATTTACTTTGAGACCTCCGATAACATTAAAAATCATGAAACCGGTACTGGCCTTTTTTGTCGCCTGCAAGTCTCCTACTGTATGAAGCTTGTCGGAAAAAGATTGATAAAGCGCTGGGGTAATCTGTCCAAACAAGGAAACGTTTCTATGAAACTGAAAATTTAAATTCGAATCCAGTAAAGCTAGAAAATAGCCGCCATTATTACGTGAACCATCTGCCGGGTTACCTTCCTAATCGACGTTCTCCTGAGTATCAAAAACGCCTCCAA
>CAZTCA010000167.1:0-2853 GCA_964612405.1 uncultured Pseudomonadota bacterium | reverse complement strand
GAACTCGTGTATGCTAAATCCAATCAGGGGGGATACGATGTCGGTAAAGGTTCCTCCTTTTATAGTGAGAAGCTCTCACAAAAGATTGGTCTCGGAAAAGAGGAGACTGCCTCTGTCAAAAATGCGGCATTACTACATGACATCGGCCTCTTGGCAATCGATGAAAGGATCATCATGAAGCCGGGAGTCCTGAACGGAAATGAATTTAATCTTATCAAACAACATCCCGTCATTGCGGCGCAAATGTTGAATCAGTCCGTTTTTATGAAGAATGAAATAAATATTATTTTACACCATCACGAGCGGTTTGATAGTAATGGGTATCCGGATCATCTGAACGGAACGCACATCCCGATAGGATCCAGGATTATATCCCTTGCAGAGGCGTGGGACACAATGATATCACAACAGAGCTATAGAGACGCGCTCCCTCTTGATCAGGCTCTGAGCGAGTTAAAGAAAAATTCGGCGAAACAATTCGACCCGGAAATCGTAACAACATTCACAGGAATGATTGAGAACGGATAAGAATATGGCAAAAAATAAACAATACAAAGGTCATCATGAAATTTTGGGGGTCTTTTTTCTGGCACTCGGTCTCTTTTTTGGGATCAGCCTTCTCTCTTATGATCCCGCAGACCCGGCGCTCAACGTCACCTCCACAGTCAGCCAGATCAATAATCTCGCCGGCGTAGTCGGAGCATACACGGCCGACATCCTCTTCACCATCTTTGGAATAAGCGCGTATTTTATGTGTGCAATTCTCTTTTTGATCAGCGTTCTCCAGTTTATCGGCAAAACCATTCGATTGGACTGGAAAGAGGCCGTTGCATATGTGATTTCAGTCGTTGCCGTGGCCTCAATCATTCATCTGAAGTTTGATACGGTGCATATACATGGACAGCCAATAGGTGCAGGCGGCCTCTTTGGCGGCCTCTTTGGAAAAGTTTTAAAGGAATGGGTCGGGGTCGCCGGTTCATATATAATCACGCTGACGATAGCCACCCTTTCACTCCTCTATGCAACCCACGTTTCCGTTGTATCGATGGTCTTACTTATCAAGCGCGCAATTTTTGCAGTCAGCGCCTGGGCCGGAGCTCTTTTTGTCATCTATTTTGAGAGGTTAAGAAAATGGACCGCGAAGGGACTGCCGAAAATTAAAGATTGGGCAGTGTCTAAATGGAAAAAGTTTAGAGAGAGAAGAAAGGTCAAGATCAACGTTGTGTCCAAGCCAAAATCTGTCAGCAAAGGGAGTGTCGGAATATCAATTCCAACACCTGAACTCTCTTACTCGTTAAAAGAACCTGCCAAGCCTGCACTAAAAGTTGTTCCCTCATTACCTGTCAACGCAGAGGACGGGAGCGGGCCAAAGATATTTGAAAGAGCCGATACAAAACCGAAGAAGGTCCAGGACAGTCAATTGGAGTTGGCAAAGATCAGTCAGGATTATGTCTTTCCGCCAATCTCCCTGCTCGATTCTCCTGAACAAAAGATAAGAGAGATAGACGAGTCCGCGCTCAAGAAGAATTCGCTCCTGCTCGAGAAAAAATTGAAAGATTATGGCGTTGAGGGCCGGGTCACAGAGATCCACCCGGGACCGGTGATTACCATGTATGAATATGAACCGGCGCCGGGCGTCAAGGTCGGCAAGATTGTCAACCTTGAAGACGATCTCTCCGTCACGATGGGCGGCCGGAGCGTTAGAATTGTCGCTCATCTGCCGGGCAAGGCGGCAATCGGAATTGAAATTCCAAATAGCGAACGTGAAATAGTGTGGCTGAAAGATATTGTGAATGATCCCAAGTTCAGAAGGTCATCTTCCAAGCTTACATTTGCTCTCGGTAAAGATATTGAGGGGCACTCTGTCATCACAGATCTGGCAAAGATGCCTCACTTGTTGGTCGCGGGCGCAACCGGATCCGGAAAAAGCGTTGCGGTAAATACGATGATCACAAGCATTCTTTATAAGTCCACTCCGGAAGAGGTCAGACTTATATTGATCGATCCTAAAATGCTTGAGCTCCCCGTTTATAACGGAATTCCACACCTGCTTCTGCCTGTTGTTACCAAACCGAGAAAAGCGATACTCTCTCTTCAGTGGGCAGTTCGCGAGATGGAGAGGAGATATGACCTCTTGGCAGATGTGGGCGTCAGAAATATCGCCGGATACAATGATAGGATACAAAAAGGAATTTTAAAAACTGTCTCTGCCGAAGAGGCAAGCAGGATATATGAAGCAAACCCCGAGACAATTGTTCACACCGGAAAACTTCCACACATTGTCATCATTATTGATGAACTCGCAGACCTGATGATGGTTGCAACCAAAGACATTGAAGAGTCAATCACGCGTCTTGCGCAGATGGCAAGGGCCGCAGGTTTTCACCTGGTGCTTGCAACCCAAAGACCGAGCGTTGATGTTATCACGGGCCTTATCAAGGCAAACTTCCCCGCTAGAATGTCCTTCAAAGTGAGCAGTTCCCACGACTCACGAACAATCCTAGACACGGTCGGCTCCGAAAAACTCCTCGGAATGGGCGACATGTTATTTATGCCCCCCAACTCTTCCGATCTGATGCGTCTGCACGGTGCCTTCATCACAGAAGCTGAAATCTCCCGTGTTGTGGAACACACGAAGGAACAAGGGAAGCCGGTTTATGACGAATCGATTACAGAAGAGAGAAAAGGCGGTTCAGCAAACGGCAATGAAGGTGATGAGGAATATGATGAGCTCTATGACTCGGCCGTGCAAATGGTTTCTGAGACAAAGCAGGCATCAATCTCCATGATACAGAGAAGATTCAGGATCGGTTATAATCGTGCCGCACGCCTCGTCGATAAGATGGAGTCCGA
>CAZTCA010000166.1:0-2864 GCA_964612405.1 uncultured Pseudomonadota bacterium | reverse complement strand
CCCTAATCTTTATTGACTTTTCGGACCACCCATCCTAACGTGCTCCCTCTTAATATGCCAAAAATCAAGATTTGCAAAGAGATGGATTGTCACAATACCCAGACTACAGATGGTTATTGTAGATTGCATTACCTCAAAAACTGGAAAAAGATCAAAAAAGATACTGACGCCAAAGCGGCCAAAAAGCTCAACAGATACATTGAATCTGTCTGCAAGAAGAACCCCGAGAGATATGTCGAAACTATAAGAGAAGACCTGAAATCCAAGAGTTTCAGCAAGAGGATAGAGGACCAGTTCAGCGAGCTGGACGACTTATACCATGTATTTAACGAGCCCACCTATGAAGAAGAGGTCGAGCGCCTGATCCAAGACTTAAAGATCGAGAAGAAGTTCTAGCCCGCAGTCCAACTTGACCAAAAACTTCTTGCCTTTTTAGCCTAAATCTGTAATTTTCCTTGCAAATTTAACAAAGGGGGTCTGGATGGCTGACTTCAAACCGTTTGTCCCCGAAAAAACCACCCTAAGAGAATTCACTTTTAAGGCGGCCTTTTTGGGAATCCTCATGGCCATAGTGCTTGGTGCCGCGAATGCGTACCTTGGACTGAAGGCGGGCATGACAGTTGCGGCAACTTTCCCGGCGGCAGTTGTTGCGATGGCCTTTCTAAGAATCTTCAAGGGATCAATCCTTGAAGAGAATATCGCTCGTACGACGGCATCTGTCGGAGAAGCACTCGTTGCCGGCGCAATATTCACGCTTCCGGCATTCTTCCTGGCTGGTGTGTGGGAAGAATTCGGCGGAGTGGTTCATTATCTTGAAGCGACCGCGATCATGTTGGTCGGCGGTGTCATCGGTGTGTTGTTTGTCACGCTCTTAAGAAAAATCATGGTGGAAGAGGCGTCTCTTCCTTATCCTGAATCCGTTGCCGCGGCAGAGATTCACAAAGCAGGTCGCACGGGCGGAACGGGCGCGAAGTATCTTTTTGGTTCAATGCTCATCGGTGGAGTCGTTCAGTTCCTTGCAAAGATGAATGCATTTGCAACGGTGAAAGAGTGGTTTATTCATTTCAGCAAGAATGCTGTTAAGATAGGCGTTGGCGACAAAGAGATCACCATCGGCGGTGGTGGCGGTTTCATGGCATCAACCCCGGGCCTCTCTCCGGCATTGTTTGGCGTTGGTTATATTGTCGGTCCCAGGATTGCGGCGCTGGCATTCAGCGGTGGCATTCTCGCATGGGGCATGCTTGTTCCTCTATTACTTTATATCACCGGCCCGAGTTTGGGTTATGTCGCTACAGGTCAGGAAGAGTGGATTGGTGCGGCATATGGTGTGTGGTTAAAATTTGTCCGTCCAATAGCGGTTGGCGGCATGTTATGCGGAACGGTTTATACTCTCTATAAGATGAAGGATCAGTTGATTGGCGGAATCGGTCGTGCTGTTGGTGATCTGTCCAAGGCGGCTGGTCAAAAAGAGACAAAATCCCGTTATGACCACGATCTGGGTTTTAAATGGGTCTTAATTTTTGTAGGTGTTGGCCTGATCGGAATGATTGCTCTCTATAATTATTTCACAGGCAACATGGTTGGCGCAGTTGTTGCGGCACTTGTCATGATCATTGCCGGATTCTTCTTCTCGGCAGTTGCGGGATATCTTGTCGGTCTGATCGGTTCGTCAAATAACCCGATCAGCGGCTTGACACTTTCGACTTTGATCATCGCGGCATTATTAATGGTTGCGTTGGGTATCAGCGGAAATTCGGGAATTGCCGCAGTGTTGGGCGTTGCGGCAGTCGTTTGTTGTATGTGCGGTGTTGCAGGTGACATGTTGCAGGATCTGAAGGTTGGACAAATTCTCGGCGGAACACCATGGAAGATGGAATTGGGCGAGATCCTCGGCGTTATCTTTGCCGCAGTGATCATGTTTATTCCTCTTTATATTTTACATCAGGGAGATATTGCGGCCGGCGGAATCGGTTTTGGCGGAAGAGCACTTCCGGCACCGCAGGCAGGTTTGATGGCGATGCTCGCCAAGGGTATCGTGGGTGGACAGATGGCATGGCCGCTCATTGTTGTTGGAATCTTTTTCGGCCTCATGATGATTGCCGCCGGAGTTCCAAGTCCGATGTTGGTTGCGGTTGGAATGTATCTGCCGCTTGAGACGACATTTGCAATGTTCATCGGCGGAGTGATTAGATTTATCCTTGGCCTCATCATGAAGGGCAAGAAGCTCAATGAAGCCCAAAAGGTGAGAGTTGAGAATAACGGAACCTTGATTGCATCCGGATTTATCGCAGGCGAGGCATTGGTTGGTCTGTTGGTAGCGGCACTCTATTTTGGTGGCGCAAAGATACCGATGCTCTCAGATCATCCGAGCATCTGGGTTGGCGGCGCTGTTGCGTTGTTCCTCGCGTGGACGTTGATCAGATTCCCGCTCAAGAACGCAGGGAGAAAAGATGAGCCAGCTCCACCGGCAGCAATGGGATAATGTAATCCCTATTAGAATGGTAAACTTCGAGACAGACCCCGTGACTAACGGGGTCTGTCTTTTAGTGCCTAAATTCCGTAAAGGAATTTTGGAAAAATGGCTTCAGCCGAGGATAAAGCGGAAATTTTTCAAGATCCAGCTCGACGAGACCGGCAGTTTTGCCTGGTCCATGATCGATGACTCGCGAAATTTTTCAGAAATCCTCTCGGCCATGAAGGGCCATTTTGGAGAAGACTTCAAAGAGCCTGAAAAACGCCTCATGATGTTCCTCGAATCCCTCCTGAAGAGCAAATTTATTGAGTGTAAAAAACCCTTATAATATCAAGACATTAGATTAAGCATTCCATCTTCAGCGCAACTTTTCCAAAAATTTGCCGATAAC
>CAZTCA010000165.1:0-2927 GCA_964612405.1 uncultured Pseudomonadota bacterium | reverse complement strand
CGACCTTCGGCCTCCTCGCGATGACAAGTCGAATTTCCCGACAGGCTCTAATTAATCTTGACGATAGCACGATAGCACGATAGTTCGGATGGAACAATTATGCAGCATTCTTCATTTGTCCATCTACACAATCATTCCTACTACAGCCTTCTGGATGGCGCACTTCCCATCGATGCAATGATCAATAGGGCCAAGGAATTCAAGATGCCGGCCCTGGCCATCACCGATCACGGGAATATGTTTGGTGCAATTGAGTTCTATCAGAAGTGTATAGCCGCAGGGATCAAGCCGATAATCGGGAGTGAGGTCTATATTGTCGGCAAAGGTTCCAGAAAAGATAGGGATCCAAGAAAAGCGGGGGATGGTTTCTATAACCATCTCGTCCTTCTGGCAAAAAATCACAAGGGGTACCAAAATCTCTGTCATCTCTTGAGTTCAAGCTATTTGGAGGGGTTCTATTATAAGCCACGGATAGATAAGGAGATATTGGCTGAATATAACGAAGGTCTGATCGCAATGAGCGCCTGCCTGAAGGGAGAGATCCCCGGCCATATTATGAACGGCGATATCCCCGAGGCAAAGAGGGTGCTTGAATGGTATTTGAAGACCTTTACCACTGAGCGGTTTTTTCTTGAATTGATGGAGAACGGGATCGAGGAGACGAAGAAGGTCAACCCGGTTATCAAGGAGCTTGCCAAGGAGTTTGGCGTCGGCCTTGTTGCAACCAACGACAATCACTATCTCAATCGCGAAGATGCCTCCGCACAGGACGCTCTTCTCTGCATTCAGGTCGGCCGGACGCTAAACGAGCCTAACCGGATGAAATTTGCGACGGACGAATTCTATTTTAGATCTCCTGCAGAAATGGAGGAGTTGTTCAAAGATGTGCCGGAAGCTATATCAAATACAATACTCATTTCCTCAAAGTGCAATCTCGAACTCGACCTGAAGTCATATCACTTTCCGAGGTTCGCTCCGCCTGAGGGGAAGGACCTGGCCTCATATCTTGAAGAAAAGTCATGGGTAGGTTTGAACAGCAGATGGCCGATTATTACACAGAATATTGATGCAAAAGATACAGAGGCGCGGGGTGTTTATGAAGATAGACTAAAGAGTGAATTGCAGATGATCAAGTCAGTCGGCTTTGCGGGATATTTTCTGATTGTTGCCGACTTCATTAACTGGGCAAAGGAGAACGGAATTCCTGTCGGGCCGGGGCGTGGTTCAGCCGCCGGATCACTGATTGCCTATTGTCTGAATATTACGGACGTGGATCCGATAGCCAACGATTTGCTCTTTGAAAGATTCTTGAATCCGGAACGTGTCAGCATGCCGGATATGGACATCGATTTCTGTGTCAGGAGAAGGCAGGAAGTTATCGAGTATGTTGCCAAAAAATATGGTCACGTCTCACAGATCATTACCTTTGGGAAGATGAAGGCAAGGGCAGTAGTGAGAGACGTTGGCCGTGTGATGGGGATGAGTTATGGAGATGTGGATAGGATAGCGAAACTGATCCCATTCTCAATCGGGATGACTCTGGACGATGCCCTCAAGATCGAGCCACAGTTAAAGAAGCTTGCAAAGGACGATCCGCAGGTCGCGCGCCTGATTGAGCTTGCCAAATCACTGGAAGGTTTTCCGAGACACGCCTCAACTCACGCCGCAGGTGTCGTGATCTCCGATCAGCCTCTGGATAATTTTATGCCCCTTTATGTGGGTCAACGTGACGAAGTTGTCACGCAATTCGACATGAAGGCGGTCGAAAAGATAGGCCTAATCAAGTTCGACTTCCTGGGCCTAAAGACGCTAACTGTTATGCACGATACAATCGAGCTGATCAAGAAGAGACACAATGTGGAGATTGATCTGAGCTCGCTTACGATTTCGGACAAGCTTGTTTATGAACGGTTGAGTGTTGGAGACACAGCGGGGATATTCCAGCTTGAAAGTAGCGGTATGAAGGATCTGGTTACCAAACTCAAGCCCAATTGTTTTGAAGATGTGGTGGCCCTTGTGGCACTCTTCAGGCCCGGTCCTCTCCGAAGCGGGATGGTTGATGATTTTATCAACCGTAAACACGGGCGCAAGAAGATCGAATATGAACTCCCCGAGCTTGAACCGATCCTCAAGGATACCTACGGGGTTATCGTTTATCAGGAACAGGTGATGCAGATCGCAAGCACACTGGCCGGCTTCAGAATGGGCGACGCAGATCTCCTGAGGCGGGCGATGGGGAAAAAGATTGCATCAGAGATGGATAAACAGCGTGAGAAATTTCTCACCGGTGCAGCGCACAAAAAACTTCCGTCAAGAAAAGCAGAAAAGATATTTGATCTGATGGCAGAGTTTGCCGGATATGGTTTCAACAGGAGCCATTCAGCGGCATATGCCCTGATCGCTTATCAGACCGCGTATCTGAAATTTCACTATTCCACCGAGTTTATGTCGGCGCTCCTCACTTCGGAAGTGAATGATACCGACAAGATGCTCTTCTATATTAATGCGTGCAGAGAGGCAGGAATCAAGGTCCTCCCTCCGGATATCAACGAGAGTTCGGTATATTTTACCGCGGTCGGAAAGAGCGAGATAAGATTCGGTCTGGCGGCCGTCAAGAATGTCGGCGAGGCGGCGGTGGAATCGATTATTGAGGCGAGAGGCTCGGATCCTTTTACATCGCTCGATGACTTCCTGAAAAAGGTCGATTCAAGGAAGGTGAACAAGAGAGTTGTGGAGAGTCTTATCAAATGCGGCGCATTCGACAGTCTTGGCGTCCATCGGGCACAGCTTTTGTCGATTCTTGATGTTGCCTTGTCGCGTGCGGCATCTTCGCAAAGAGATAAAGAGGTTGGACAATCGAGCATGTTTGATATCATTGATAGCGAAGATCAGGATTCGAGCTACAGTAATATTCCGGATATAATCCC
>CAZTCA010000164.1:0-2942 GCA_964612405.1 uncultured Pseudomonadota bacterium | reverse complement strand
ATAAAATATTCGCTTGCCGATCTCTTTGTTGAATACGGTCGCACGAAGGATGCAAAGAACACGCTCGGTAAGATCACTCACACGCCTCCGGGCGAATTTGAGCTGAGGATCCGTCTGCTGAAGCTGAAGCTCGGGGAATTTGCCTCTAAGGATCCTTCGAACGAATTCATATCATATGTCGCAGAGTGTAATGATTATCCCGAACTGCGTTGGGAGGCGAATGCCGCATTTGCGAAATATCTTGAATCAAATGACAAAAATGAAGAGGCATTCAGGGCATACATTCAGGCGGCGGAGATAATTGAATCGATCGCAGAAAAGATATCCGATGCATATAAAGACAGCTACAAAAGTCAGCGTTTTAGATATGAGATATTGAAGAAGGCAAAACCTAAAAGCTATTCAAAGCCTACCAAAAAAGATACCGCGACTCCGCAAGACACCGAAGAGGAAGACACTTCTGAGATTGATTAACCTAGGATTTCCACGCAATTGGACATCGACGTCCCGCGCCGAATGCTTTTGATGTGACTTTCAGGCCCGGAGGGGATTGACGGCGTTTGTATTCATTCATGTCAACTCGTCTGACAACATCTTTAACAACTCCATCCTCAAATCCCCGATCGATGATCTCTTGAGTACTGTTATGATCTTCCACATACAACTTGAGAATCTGATCCAGCGTCTCATATGGGGGGAGTGAATCTGTATCTTTCTGATCCGGCTTCAATTCCGCTGATGGTGCCTTTTCAATTATCGCATCCGGTATAACCTCTTTTTCGAAATTTATCTGTTTGGCAAGTTGGTATACTTGGGTCTTTGAAACATCCGAGATAACCGCCAATCCGCCGGCCATGTCGCCATAAAGCGTACAATATCCAACCGCAATCTCTGATTTGTTGCCCGTTGATAGAACCATAGCCCCTGTCTCGTTTGAGATGGCCATCAGGATATTCCCGCGGATACGCGCCTGAACATTCTCTTCTGCCGTGTTGAACCCTTTTAAGGACAGCCCCTTCAGATATGAATCATGAATATCGTTAATCGAGGTCTCTTTCAATTCAATGCCGAGATTATTTGCAAGCGTCCTTGCGTCCGCAAGGCTTCCGTCGCTCGAATATTTAGACGGCATTGCAACGCCCAAAACATTTTTGGCGCCAAGCCCTTTTACCGCAAGGGCCGCAACCACAGCCGAATCGATCCCTCCGGAAAGGCCAATGACAACTTTTTTGAAGCCGCACTTATTAACATAATCCTTCAGGCCAAGGACAAGCGCCCTTTCAAGCTCCTCAATTTCAGTCACTTTCTTTCCCCAGCTCCCTACCTCCAATGAGGACGTGTCAACAATGAACCTGTCTTCTTCAAATATCTTTCCAATTTGCGCGATTTCTCCATTCGCATTGACAACCATGGACCGGCCGTCAAATATCAGCTCATCATTGCCGCCGACAAGATTGGCATAGATCATCGGCACACTGTATTGCATTGCGGTCTGCGTCAACAGAGACTCCCTCACCTTTGCCTTTCCAAGGGTATATGGGGAAGATGATATATTAATTATTATTTTTGCCCCTTCTTTGATCAGCTTTCTCACCGGATCGTAATTATAGAGCTTGCGTCCGCCGTATGTCACGGTGCTCCATGCGTCTTCGCAAATAGTGATCCCGATCTTTTCGCCGCCGAATTCACAAGTTTCGTGAGACATACTCGGCTCAAAATAACGGCCCTCGTCGAAGACATCATATGTCGGCAAAAGCGCCTTGTGCTGGATAAAGCGGATCTTCTCCTGATGCAGGAGTGCGGCTGAGTTAAAGAGTCCTCTGCCGGTCGTGAGTTCGTTCACAGAAACATAACCGACAATAGCTCCAATCTTTCTGCATTTTTTGGCAATCTCTTCGATACACTCCAGATTTTTGAGGATAAAATGCGGCTTCTCTAAAAGGTCTCTCGGAGGATAACCAGTAACAGACATCTCCGGAAAAACCGCGAGGTCTGCGCCATTCTCATCGGCCCACTTGATGCCTGCAACTATCTTCTCAGAGTTGCCCTTAAAATCCCCAATAGTGGTGTTGATTTGACAAACTGCAATTTTCATAAAATATTTCCGAGCTTGAGTGCCAGGCTCACATCCCCCTTCACCTTCACTTTTCCGGCAAAGAAGGCCTGTTGGGAACTCAGAGTTTTATTGTACATATCCACAAAGTCGTTGGCGGCCATCGTCACTGTCAGATTCGCTCCGTCTGTACCGCCCGTCTTGACTTCCGCACCCGGCTTTGTGCAATCGATTGTCCACTGGCCTCCGTCGTCGCCTGTGATATCCATTACAACCACTGCGTTGACGGCAGATGCCTTCTCAGGATTTGCCTTCAGTTTTTTCGCAATTTCGGTTTCTATTATATCTTTTGGATTCATATCTGGTTCCTTCGTTCCTTTGTTCCTTTGTTCCTTCGTTCCTTTGTTCCTTTGTTCCTTCGTTCCTTTGTTCCTTGGTGCGATGGTGAAAAACTAAACAACAAGCCTCACAATCCACTCCACGAACAATACTACCACAAACAGCTTTGAGGCAACTATTTGCCACTTTCCAAGATTAAGGCCGACTATAGATTTAATCCATAAAAGAATCAACCCCAGAACCAGAAAAGCCCCTAATGGATGATAATGAAAACTCTCTGCAAAATTACCGTGAAGAAAGGCTGAGATAGAACTCACCATCCCGCAACCCGGACAATCTATCCCTGCCCCGATTTTTATCGCACACCAACTATGCTCGTACCCCGGGATGTAGGGATAAACATAAGCTCCAATAAGAATAAGAGGTATGGCAAATATCATGTTAACCAAGGCACCAACGCACTAACGAACAAACCTGCCTGTCGGCAGGCAGGCGCACTAGGAGCCTGTCGGGAAATTCGACTTGTCATCGCGAGGAGGCCGAAGGTCGA
>CAZTCA010000163.1:0-2983 GCA_964612405.1 uncultured Pseudomonadota bacterium | reverse complement strand
CGGCAGTAGAGCCAGCCACTCTTAAAATGAGATTCCACATTGTTTGATAATAGCAAAAAAGAAGATCCTGGTCAATCTCTGCTGCGATCGCCGCATTTCTTTGTGGCTTTCCGCTTTTCTTAACTTTTCCGCAATCTTCTTCCACCCTTTGGTCCTGGTTTCATTGTCGTAATAAGGAAGCGATCGCCTTGTTATTATGAACCTTTGTTCGGGATTTGACCGTCTTCATTTTTCTTTCCGGAAAGTTTTAACCAACTGGGCAATTGACAATCGCTTTTTGAATCGGACTTTGGTCGCTTTTATCAGCGTTGTAAACTCGCCAGTAAAGAGTGGCGCCGCAGCGATACTGGTCCCCAGCGGAGCTGGGGGTTGTCATGATTTATCGGGCTTTGGTTGCCCCAGGAGAAATTCAAATAAGTGCCCCAGGACATGTCGGGCAAGATGGACATATCTATCGAGTAAGAGCTGCTTGTTCCCGAATAACTGAAGTTGAAGACAGCCTTGTTTTCAGAAAGATCTGCCGAGAGATTGCTGAATGGAGAGGAAACAATATGCAAAATCCTATTACTAAAATCAAATCCGTCTATATTTCCCTTGCCCCTGTCAAGACGAATCAGATATACGCCGCTGGCGATGGTTTCCGGAATATTCCAGATAAAAGCATTGGTTTTGTTCGCATAACTGGGCTGGGTAGAGACATTAGTGCAGGTTTTGCTCGTGTCGTATTTCCCGTCATTGGTCGCCGGACACAAAGAAATGTTTATATTCGTATTGTCGCCAGTTACCCATTCTACTGAATAGGATTTGCCGACAGTCCATCTATCTCCGGCAATAGGCGAAACAATGGAAATATAGGGGCACATGACGCTTCCCGTTTTGATGGGGCTGACAACGCTCGCATCCGAATTATAAACCCGCCAGTAAAGAGTGGCACCGCAAATATATTTATCCCATTTTAGTTTTGGGTCATAAACGACAACTGGACTTCCATTGCCTGCGCCAAAAGTTAAATAAGTGTTCCAAGACATATCTGATAATGTTGACACATCAACCCGGTAAGAGCTTGATGTTCCAGAATAACTGAAACTAAAAGTCGCTTTATCCGAAGAAAGATCGGCGTAAAGGTTGGAAAAAAACACCAGGCTTGGCGCAACAATGCTGAAGTAGTTATCGCTTTCGTCCGACTTATTTCCATAAGCAGTTAGGCCATATATACGGATTTTGTATTCATGGCCGGCTCTAATATCCGAAGGGATTTGCCAATCAGATTGAGTTTTTGAGGCCGGAATACCCGAGAATATCTGTTTAACCAGAATGGTACCGCCGTGAAGATAATCACTTTCCACTAAGTCGGCTGTTATACTTTCCATGCCGTTTGAAATCCATTGGATTTTCATAAAACTACCGATCTCTAATTTTTCCCCGCCGTTGGGAGAAAGAACGGTGATGGAAGGGTTTGCTTCATTCCCAACAATGGTCATCACATTGCCGTATGCATCTCCAAGCGCCCGAATGATGGAACTGCCTGAAGTTAAACCAGTCGCAGAGACAGAAGTGCCATAAATAGCAAACTGTACAGTGGAAATAGTGGCGTTGGAAGATACATCCGTCTTGACGATCAAGGATTTGACGGTATTTTTAGGAACGACCCAACCAAGATTGGAAAAGTTCACATAACCAATATTATTAATTTGCTGGGTTAAACCAATTTGTGCATCGGTGCCACTATCGTAGAGTTTGAAATTAGTTAAGCCGCTACTTAAAGTTGAGTTTCCCGGTTTAACAGAAAACGAATATATCTTAATATCTTCAACATTACTCGCAGTGAAATTCGCTTTCAGAAAAGTAAAGCCGGTGGTGCCCTTTTTAACCTCTTGGACTGGGGGCGTATCAGCCGATGTAGAAAGAGAAAGAGAACCTGCTGTCGTCAGTGAAACAATACTGAACGGCGCGTTGCTACGATCTGAAGCGCCAGTTATTTTGTCCACGAGACGGACATAATATTGGCCAGGATTAACAATGGTTTTTATACAATTATACAATCCAGGATAAGAATCTGCGGCGCAAGAAGTTGAAACAACAATACCTACAGGCCATTCAATTGAACCCTCAGCATAGGCGGGAATTTTACCAACCGTGATGAATTGGCCATTCTGATATTGTTCAAGATAAGCACTCACGAATGTATAATTTGATCCGCTACCGCCAGACCATTCAATATGTTCACAATTAAGCGTGCTGCAAGTGTCCGAATTTATATTGCCTCCATTATTCTTTTCGCTCCACGTCTCCCCGCCATTAGGGGAAAGAACGGTGATAGAGGGTGCGGGTGAAACTGTGGGCGTAGGTGAAGCCGTAGGCGAAATTGTGGGCGTAGGATAAACCGTAGGCGTAGGAGAAACACTACAACCATAGAGTTTATTCAGCTTGGCGCGGGTTGTGGCGCCGACAAAGCCGGTGCCGTATTTTAATCTCCAGGGCGTTAATATCTCTGAAGCGTATTTTTGCTGAAAACCAACGACAGCTGAAGCAAGGCGTTCGTCAAATCGAGGCAGATCGCCAGTGCTAATATTGTCTATCTCATAAAAACCTTCTCTTTCTAAGACAATCTGCAAAGCGTCAATTTCTGCGCCAGTATCGCCATATCGTAAATTACTATTGAAATTATGGCACCAAACCGCAGTTGTACCTTACAATTGCTGTAATTGCTGTTGAAGAGCGGCTATTTGGGCTTGAAGCTGGGCGATTTGATTTAAAATCTCTTGCGTTGTAATTGCCTCTACTAAAGAGGGACTTAAAGCTAAACTGAAAACACCTGAAATTATCAGGATTAAAACGATTTTTGAGATCTTTTTTGTCATATCTCAAGCTTAATTTATTACGTCTTTCTGCTTTGAATATACCTTCCCTGTTGACAATGTCAAATTGTTGTTTTTACAAGGCGGGTTCGGGCTGAAAAAATTCATTGATCTTTATTCTTTTG
>CAZTCA010000162.1:0-3078 GCA_964612405.1 uncultured Pseudomonadota bacterium | reverse complement strand
GCTTTTCTTATCTCTTCAAGCGTTTTTTGTACCATTCTAGAATTATAGCGGAAAACCGAGTTAGATTCAAGACAATGCTTCTAGAGGAGATATTTTAATTACTTGATTTTGGCAAGAAGCTCTGAAAAGCGATGGATAATATACAGCGGCTTCTCTCCTTTTTTTCGTGGTAACTCGCTAGCAAACTTACTTGAACGTAGCCAGATAGTTTTCATGCCAAGGGAATTGCCATAACTTATTTCTTCTCGTACACGGTCGCCAACTACGAAGCTTTGGGTTAAGTTAATCTTGCGTCCGGCGGTTATCTTTTTGAAACCGCCCTGTTTATTGCGCACTATGGCAATCCGCCTGAAGTATTTTTTTAAACCGAGGCTCCGTATGAGCTTAGTGCGTGAGGGGTTTGCCGTGCTTATTAGATGCAGTTCGTAGCCGCGGCGTGAGAGCTTAGCGAGAATCGGTACCACTTCTGGCATAAGGCGGCGCCTCTCGGGCTCGTAGATCGTACGATTAAAGTCAAAAATAATTATCTTTTTCTTTAGTGGCATTAGCTTAAGAGTACTTACTTAGCGCTTAAATGTCAAATAAAAATCCCATAGAAGTTATCTTCCATGGGATTCTTTGAATGAACGGGGGCTTACGCATTTGACATAACTGGCACCGTGATTATCGAGCGGTTGTTACCGTGAACAATCACTTCGTCTGAAGCGGTTACGTCCGCGTCCGCTATTTCTCCTGAGGGGCTGACATAGATGGAAAGGCGGATAAACTTATACTCCTCTTTTAGCGTATCGCCATTAAGGAATACGATGGGG
The DNA here is from genome assembly GCA_964612405.1 of uncultured Pseudomonadota bacterium. GTDB lineage: Bacteria > UBA10199 > UBA10199 > 1-14-0-20-49-13 > CAZTCA01. The sequence goes on along the minus strand of CAZTCA010000162.1, from coordinate 2,266 downwards.
CGTTTTGCAATCGGCCAGGCATTTTGCACAATCGCTTGCGGTCGCCTGGTCGCAAGTTCTTTAAATTTATCCATGTCGTTATAGAACGTGCCGTGAGCTCCGCTACTTTGGAGGAGCTTTACAAAGAACTGGTGTTCAGGGGGTTGAGCGTGGCACCGCAGGAGATGCGTCTTTGGTAGAAATCTAGCTATGTCATCTGCCAAAAAGTCTTTGGTTTCCCACGGAAGCGCCAAAAGCGCTTTTGAGGAGAGATAGTGTTTGGGCGGAATCCCGACGGGAATCCGATTGGTTAATTCAACCAATCGCTTGATACACTCTCCCTTGAATAAAATGGGGAGATCAAGGAGCGACGCCGCCGCCTCGAGCTCATCAATTCGTTCTACGATTTCAGTCTCGGGGATGAGCGTGCCTCCTACTGCTTTTAAAAAGAAGCGGTAATAAGGCTCGTAGAAGCGGCAGTGATGCGCCATAACTTGTACCGTGTCGCCAAAGCCAGCATCGCGCCAGACCTCGTCGTTTCCTTTCCACAGAGATGGCAACTCGTAAAGGTGTCGTATTACGAGCGGCCAGCCGAGGCCATTCCTGTTGGTGCCATCAATTTCAGCGACGCGCCAACCATTTTCGGTCCAGACAGTATCTATCATAGTGATCTGCGGTAGCGCTGTCTGTAAACCAAACGGCAAATAATCTCTCGGGATACCCCTCTGAAGAATGGATACAAGATGAGAGCCGCCGCTACTCATCATCTCCCTTCTGTACCAAGAATCAGCCTTAGCGAGGAAATTCATAGTGGTAGCTCCGAGACATACGAGTTCTTCAAGATCTTCTTGGCTAATAAGAAAACCTTGTGGCGCGAATACAAAGCGGTATTTCGGGTCAGCGAGCCCGATTCCGCACGCCCGTTCCAATATTTCATTTTCGTTCATTAATTTTCTCCTTTCTTTGCAGAGGTTCCTGCGGAGCAGGAATACTGCTCCGCAGGATTTTAGCCATGTCATTAATACATCAGATGCATAATGATGATGTATATCGTGGCTAAGCCCACTAAAACCGTTAAGGTTGTTAGGATCAACGCGGCAGCGTTAAGGTATTTGCCGTAGCGCCAGAGAAATCTCCTGCGTTCCTGCTGGCGTAGATGTTGATCCACTGCCTCAAGGTAGGCTTGGATTCCGGACGTGTCTTTCTTTGGCATGGTGCTTTCCTTTCTCTGTGTCTAGCTTCCCCTAGCTGACAGCAGGTTTTTAGAGAATAATGCCTGGTATTCTTCAAAAACCTGATGTCAAAAAATCGGCTTTCGTTTCCGAAAAGCCGATTTTGTTATAGTGGAGGGATTAATTTTTCATAACCTCGATGCTTGATGCTTATCAAATAAAAATTCGGCTTTTCGGAAAAAGTTTTTTGGCATACTTATTTACTTTTTTCTGGAAACCGAATGGAATAAACATACCGCAGCTTTAATAAATTTTTTCTGTTTAAAATAAAAAATCTCTTCCAGAGAAGAGGTTTCGCGTCGTCTATTAGTTTTACCTTATTTACAGATTAGACAAACCGGCCTCTTCTCTCAAAGAGTTTTTCTTGCTTTTCTTGCAATTAAGGCCAATGTTGTTCATGATGCTTTAAATATAGCAAATCGCCCATTCCGTTGTCAAGCGCTCTATGCAGATTTTATCGAAATAGTGAGAATTTTTTGGTTATTTCTTTTAATATATCTGTTTGACCAAACATACAAATTCCATAATATTCCAAAAAGAGTTCATCCGTTTTGCGAGTAGCGTCTAGTTGCTCTTGGGACGATCCAACCGTCATTGTGTTTGTAAAATCGGTAAAATTAATTCCTCTACTAATCGCTTCATTTCTAACTGTTCTTATCTGGTTTGAATTATCAGCGGCCAGAACAATAAAAGGAAAGTGTGAAATGTGCGGGTGAATTTCATTTGATTTATCTTTGTATTCTAGAAACCACATCTCGGATGATTTTCCGTAACCGCCAGCTAATCCTGCGGTCATATGCCCGAGTGCATTCATAAGTCTGCCAACTTTAATTTTCTTGTTTAGCACAGCTATAAAACGAAAATGGTTTTCATTGGGTAAATCCACGCATATATTATATCAGTTTTATAACATTTTGGTAGGTAGTTTTAATTCACATATTCTAATTCACAGATATAATTTTGTATCTTGTTTTACCTGAAGGGGTTTTTAGTTCTCCTCCGTCCCCCGCTTTTTTCCCCATTAACTCTGCTCCCAGGGGCGAGTTGTCGGAGAT
>CAZTCA010000161.1:0-3128 GCA_964612405.1 uncultured Pseudomonadota bacterium | reverse complement strand
ATTAAAATAGATCAGATTTTATACCAATAATATCAACTAGTTATGTGTCCATACCCCACAACACCGAATTTGATGTACGGAGCCTTTACATTTTTATTAGCGAGTGAGATACTTAATCCCGATATGGTCATAAGGCAAGATTATTCAGACTTTCCAGTGCAGAGAAGCACCCTTATTGCCTCCCTCATTGTGGGGCTTGTTATCCTTTGTGTGAAATTCGGCGCCTACGTCCTCACAAACTCGACGGCGATACTATCAGACGCACTGGAATCAATTGCCAATGTGATGACCGCGGCGATCGCACTCGCCTGTCTGATCGCGAGTAAAAAACCGGCCGATGAAAAACATCCCTACGGACACGGAAAGATGGAATTTTTCTCAGCCGCATTTGAGGGTGGCGCAATCCTGCTCGCGGCATTGCTTATTATCTACAGATCGATTGACCAGATGGTCGCCGGCGTTGATGTCCACAGTCTCGATATCGGACTCTTTTTGGTCGGCGGCGCGGCAGTCAGCAACGGATTGATGGGGTTAATAATTTATAAACGCGGGAAGAAGACTGAATCGATTGTGCTCGAGGCCGAAGGAAGACATCTTTTTACGGATGTCTTCACAAGCGCCGGAGTAATTGTTGGATTGATTGTTGTATATGTCACCGGCTGGCAGATATTAGATCCCATTATTTCGATCGCCGTTGCATTCAATATCACCTATGTCGGCTATAAGTTATTAAAGCAATCTGCACAAGGGATGATGGATGTGGCGTGCGATGGGGATGAAAAGATTGTTGAAGAGGTCTTATCAGATCCTGCATGGAATGAGATCTGTGGTTATCATAAACTTCGCTGTAGACATTCGGGACAGTTTCACTTTGTCGATTTTCATCTACTGATCTCTGCCGGCAGAAGAATTGATGAGGCGCACAAGATTGCTTCAGAGGTGGAGTCGGCAGTCGCAAAGCGTCTCAAAAATGCCAGCGTCATAGCACATGTTGAGCCATGCAGATCTCCCGACTGCAAGAAACGTAGGAACTAGAATAATGAGAATCAGATTCGTCTTTGGATTTATAGGTGTTGGACTTTTACTCCTCGCAACGGTTGGGGATAGACCTCATTCTCCCGACCTTCGCACAGCTAATAATTTCAGTCACGAAAAGATGGCGCGGGATGCAAGCGCTCGAAGTGAGTATATTATGAAGGTCAGACGCTATCAGTCGATGATATATGCTTATAAAAAAGTACTGGGTCTCTCTCCTGAGAGCAAGGATACGAAAGGAAAGTTGTCAAATGCCTATTTTCAGCTGGGGTCAGCACATTATAGTCATGGCGATCTGGCGAAGGCAAAAAACAGCCTTGAGGCATCTATGAATTACAACTCCGAAAATTCCGAGGCAAAAGGTTTGTTGAACAGACTGAAATAGAAAAAACCTCCATCCTGCACGTCATTGCGAGCGGAGCGAAGCAATCTAGCGAACACATCGCACGTCATTGCGAGCGGAGCGAAGCAATCTAGCGAACACATCGCACGTCATTGCGAGCGGAGCGAAGCAATCTAGTGAAATTAGTGCACTAGATCGCCACGGCCTGAAGGCCTCCCGCCACTACTACATCGGCGGGCAAGCGCGATGACTTCTTCAAAGAAATAAAAATCCCTCCTCCGATTTCCCGAAGGAGGGATCAAAGACCCTATCAACACATGTTTAATGACCGCAATCCGTGCCGGGAGCTTTACAAATCTGCTCACAGACGTTTGGCTCAACCGGCTCACCTGTTACATCATCTATACATGCATCCGGTATATAACCCTGTTCACCAGGATGTTCGCCTTCGCCTTCACCACCAAATGCCGGAGGAGGACCAAAGCCTTGCGGCTGTTCAATGCCGTACATTTGTAGACAATTTGCCGGGGCGCCGTAACTAATCTGTACAATTGTATCCCAACGATCATCTTTAGAATCCGCGTACTGAATGGACGCAACAGGAACATTTTTTAAAGTAATCGTATCGTCAGGTGTCCCTACATTTTCTGCAACAACAAATGACTGACAGTTACCCTCTCCAACAAAACAATATCTGTCCGCAGCTTCATCATCAATAAAGTCAACAAAGAGTCTTCCGGGGACCGAAACGCCGTTGCAGGTATTCTCCTCGCTCTCAGCAAGCCCATAGTCTCCACCGTAGTCACCAAAGTTTGCTCCACCTTCATCTGCAAAGTCGCTCACACCGTTACCCATCTGCTGTTCATGACAATTATATCCGCCCATTCCTTCGTTTCCGAACGCCTTCTCTTCGAGGGCAAAACAGGGCTCCATCACCGCATCCATAGACTCCGGAGTCATTGACATAAAATCTATCTCTGTCAAAGCTCCCGTGCAGTCCCAGTTCCTTGAGAATGCCGGCGCGGTTATGTCTGAATTCAGTGCATCTATATCATATGCACTAACTTCATCATAATACGCGACCGCAGCTGAATCGATGATTGTGAATGTCTGTGTTACCTCGTTTCCAAAATTCCCCTGCTGTGTCACAGAGGATATGGCAAAACACTCAATACCGGTGTGTGTAGCTGTAGGAGGACATGTGTCACCGGTCATAACAATCATTGGTTTCTTCGTTGAATCCGGATTGTCCCAATCGAAGTTGGGATTTTCACATAAAAAGACGCTCTCATAGTTATCGAGACTCAGGGCATCTTCATCATCACCGACCGTAATACCCATCTCGGCTCCGAAACTCACCAAGAAGTTTGTCAAATCCGCCTCAGAAATATTCCATGGCACCATTTCAGAGACCGGTATTGGAGGCATTGTCCCTGTTCCGCTAAATTTTGCGCAACCGGTGTTATCTGCTCCTCCAAATCTTGAATAGACCTTTCCGGTGAACGCTGTTGCCTTGTCCGACATTGGGTCGATAAACTCGCTGGCAAACGCTCCGCGGACCCTATTGCTTGCATCTTCAGCAAGCGCTTCGAAGTGGATGACACCGCTACCAAAACCGCCGCTCATGCTACTGTCCGCTGCAACCGTTCCGTCAGTCCCAAGATCAACAACTCCGTTTGTAACCGTTCCATCGGTTCCAAGATCAACGACCACACTGAAACTATTCGATTCACTGTGCCCTTTCCAATCT
>CAZTCA010000160.1:0-3173 GCA_964612405.1 uncultured Pseudomonadota bacterium | reverse complement strand
TCCATTCCAATGAGCTTTATGGGGATAAAGAACCAATTTATTTTCTTTTGCCGTGTCATCAAAGACAGCCATCTTCTTTGAGCCAACAACAACAAGTCTCTGTTCCTTAAATGGGTGCAGCCAAGAAACAAATATATGTGCCTTAATGCCGCTTGGAAAGCTAAGCGATGAAAGGGTAACATCCGCGATATTATGATTCAGATAATCACCGCCGTTAGCACTAACCGAAGATGGCATCTCATTTATCAGCGAAAGGATCACTGAAATATCATGCGGTGCAAAGCTCCAAAGAACGTCCTCTTCTTTCCTGAGCTTGCCCAGACTTAAACGATTTGAATATATGTAATAAACATCCCCCAGCTCGCCCGATGAAATCAATTCCTTCAGCCTCACAACAGCTGGATGGTATTCAAGGATATGACCAACCATCAAAATTCTCTTATTCCCCTCCGCAATCCGCGCCAGCTCTAGTCCCTCCTCGTATTTCAAGGCAAGCGGCTTTTCAACAAATACATCCTTGCCGGCTATCAATGCGGCCTTTGCAAGCTCGTAATGCCTCGCGGCTGGCGCCGCAATAACAACTCCTTTGATATCTTCGTCGGCCAAAACATCACTAATATTTCTCGCGCATTTCACGCCTGGATATTTTGCGGAAAGCTCGTTCAATACACTTTCCGATTCATCGCATATAGTTTTGAGAACGCCCAACTCATAAAAATTCCTTACCAGGTTTTTACCCCAATAACCACAACCGACTACCGCAATATTTTTGTCCATTTGTATCTTCCTCTATTTAAAAACCGCCGCCACAACCTTATGCCCATTTGTAATACAGGCATCGACTATATGAGAACCGATAAACCCAGCACCGCCGGTGATGAAAATCTTTTTAGGCTTCCCAAAATCCCAAGTCACTATAACCATACTTTTTGTTGGTCCCATCCTCAAACTCAACCGTTAAAAAACCGTCAGAACCTTTATGGATCACAGAAGCTTTTTTGACGGTTTTGCTCTTCCAATCCACGATTTCTGTTTCCATCCCAGAATTTTTGTCATACCCCACTTCAAATTTCTCTTTTTCCTTCATTTTGATTTCACGGGACTGTCACGTCGTCGAGCACTCAATCCTTGAGTGCTCGACTCCTCGCAATGACAGGCACTAGTCTCCAAAAACGCATCCTTGAGGAGGCGGCTTTGGAGCTCGAAGGCGCGCCTTGGGCTGTGCACATCCTTCACCAGGGCAATCTCCTGCGTAAGTAAACGGGCGATGTACATCGTATATGTCGCCGCACTGCGCGATTCGCGTTGCATCCGCGTCATAGGCATTGTTTACAAGTTCGCGGATGAGTTCAATGCTTTCGGAATAAAGCCTCTCGCCGATTGTAATAATATGGCTCTTATCAAATGTGACTTCTATGAAATTTGGATGATCCATTTTGACAGGCTACCGCCGGCCCCAGGTTGGAATCAGCTGCAATTCCAAGGGTTTAAACTCGTGAGCCGTGAGCCGTGAGCCGTAAACTGTATTCACTGCATTTTGTACTGCTACTTACTCTTCTGATACCTTATTAAACCTAACAGCATCTTCGAAATGTTGTTCAACTTTTCGTTAAGATCCTCAAACTCGCCATCATTTAAATAATCAAGTTTCTTAGATATAATCAACTGTGTCTCAAGCTCTGTCGAAGATCCAAGGGCTACATATAAAAACTGTATAAATTCTTTGTTCGACTGCCGCGCGGCTCCTTCTGCAATATTGCTCGGGATTGAAACTGCCGCTCTTCTGATCTGATTTGCTAGCCCATATTTTTCATCATCAGGGAATTTCTTTGAAATTTTATAAATAGAAGTCGTAAAATCTATCGACTTTTTCCAAACATCCAGATCCCTATGTGTACTAACTTTGTTCATATGATTTATAATTCGCCTTTCACAACTTACGATTTACAATTTACGATTTACGCTTTTATAATATCCGCGCAGTTCAGATGCACACGCATCTGTCTGTTAAAAAGCTGTAACAACACGGCCACACGACCGGAGTCAGAGACCGGACGCTCTAAGATGCCTATCAGGTCGCGAAGGTGACCGCGCCTCACCTTTACCTGATCGCCGACCTTGAATGTCTTCTGCTCAATAAAACCGTCTTCGTTTTCCCTGCCCCTGATAATATCGATAATCTCTTTTGAAACCGGGATCGGCCTCTCTTTGTCGCCTAAAATCTTATTTACGCCCCTAGTATATTTCGCGAGGTGGTGTCTCTCAGCGCTCTCAAGATCCCAGTTTATGAAGACATATGAAGGAAACAGGGGCTTCAGTCTGAAACAATCGGATGCCTTTCTGCTGGCCTTGAGGCATTTGATCATTGGGCAGAAGGCCTCCACACGTTCGCTTTTGAAACGTTCGTCCTGCATATTTGCAAACTGCTTACAGACCTTCTCCTCGCTCTGAGGTTTTGTTTGAAGGACATACCAGTTATTTTTTATTTGCATTCCCATTGTTTCGTTCCAACAGTTCCAACAGTTTCAGCCGTTTCAGCAGTTTCAGCCGCTAAATATTTATCTCCTGCAAAACATTCACAACGCTCTCTGCGGAGCCAGAGTATCGTCTGTCAAGATTCAAAACGACTTGGTCCTTCTTGTTGTTTTTTGGCCCCCAAGTCAATTTTGCCCGTTCCTTGAAGTGGTCTTCAAAGGCCTCTTTGATCACCTCGTAAATATCCTCTCCCCCGTTCTCACTTTCGAGAACAAATTCACGATAGCCCTTCATGTATAAACCATTAAGCAAGCCAACCACAGACCTCTTCACGTTGCGGTAATTGTTCAGAATTGTCAGAATCTTCTCGTTTGAGTGGCGCGCGCGTTCCGCGATTCCGCGTTGAGTCAGATTATATTTGATTTTCTTTTTTAAAATGGATTCACAGCGGAGCAAACCGTCATCACAGAGTTTCTTTATAATTGAATTGGTTTGCCCAAGAGAAATGCCGGTTGCGACAGAAATATCTCTTTGAGATGCGTCCGGTCTTGAGCTAAGATGTTCTAATATCTGAAACTGTCTATCCATTTTTCACTTTTATGCTTATTGTTCTAGGAATGAACGTTCAATTGAGGAACTGCTATAGATCAATTAGATGCGTTGCGCAAGAGAAAAAAAACAAAAATAACACCTTTATT
>CAZTCA010000159.1:0-3184 GCA_964612405.1 uncultured Pseudomonadota bacterium | reverse complement strand
TTCACAATCGTCGTGTCAAGAAGGGCCATAAAGACGCCAACCGTCACGATCACTACCGCGATCCATTCTTTACCATGATCCGTATGTTTTATTGCGTTGGTCATTTTTTAGCGATCCCGACCTCGGCAGAGAGGCCGGGCTTTAAGAATGGATATTTTTGAAGGTTTGGAATGATGATCTTAACGGGGATTCTCTGAACAACCTTTGTAAACTCGCCGGCAGAGACATCGCGCGGGATCAGCGCAAACTCAGCCGATGTTGCCTGACCAACACGATCAACAGTCCCCTCAATTTTGACATGAGGATGGGCATCCGTCCAGATATCAACCGGTTGTCCGACCACGACGCGTTTCACCTTTCCTTCCTCCAAGTTCGCTATCACATGGATTGTATTGGGATCGTAAATACTGAACACGGGTAAAGCGGGCCCGACAAAATCCCCAGGTTGGACATATCGCTTGGTAATTATCCCGTCAAAAGGGGCGATAACATTCGTATGTTCCAAATTCAGCTTGGCCATTTCCAAATCGGCCTTCGCCGCCTTATACGCGACCTCATAACCCTTAAACTGAATATTTGGAATCAGCTTCGATTCATAAAGTTTTTTATAGCGTTCGTAATTAAATACCGCCTGCTCAAAACTTGCCTGTGCCTTCTCCAAGAGCTGTTTATAATCCCGGTCGTCCAAAAGTGCCAGCACATCCCCCTCTTTGACGGCATCCCCTTCATCTACAAAAATTTTGTCCACGTGGCCCGACACCAAGGAAGAAAGATTGACTAAATCGGCCTTGACAAAGGCCGCGTTGGTTGTTGCGTGAGTTGCGCGATAGACGCACCATTTTCCAAACCAGACAAGAAACAAGAGGAAGATAAGGCACGAGACGATGATGCAGATCTTCTGGGTTCGTCTGAGCTGGAAAAATTTACTCTTCAATTGTTGAATATTCATTCCTGTTCTCCTGTAATAGGCTGCCCAGCAGCCCGATAGAGGCGGGCATTTGCAAGTTTATAATTATAAAAGGATTCCGCATACGAATAACAGGCCTTTGTCCATAACGCCTCGGCATCTAATACATCGGTTGCCGAGGCTGTTTCGTTGACAAATCGTTCTCGGTAGAGGCGTAAATTTTCCTCCGCTTGCCCCTTATTCATTTTCGCAACTTTGATCGCCTCATTTGATTGTTTGAGCGCCAAGAAAGCTCTTTTAACTTCGACTTCAATTTGATCCACCACGGCATCTTTTTGAGACTGAAGTGCCTTAAGCTCCGCTGTTGCGCTGCGCCTTTTCCCGAGAGAGGATAGACCATCAAAAAGAGGCCAGCTAAGTCCAGCCATAGCTGAATACTCATCCTTGTGTAAGCGATAGGAATCATCCGTATAGGAGGTCTGTGCGCGGGCGAAAACCGTCGGCAGATAATTGCTCGTCGCCGCTTGTTTCTTGCTTAACGCCGCTTCTTGTTGTTTTTCATTAATAACAACTTCAAGACGGCTTTTATTATATTGATCTATGATATCTTTGAAATCTTCCGATAAATGGGTGTAGGAAAATAAACTACTGCTGAGATTCATCGGTTCAATGCCAACGATTTTTTGAAAAGTGAGACGAATGACCTCTAAATCGTTTTCAGCGTCTTTGACTGCCAACGCCGCCTGAGACATGGCAACATTAGCGGTCAACAGATCATTTTTGGAAACAACCTGTTGATCGTAGAGACCCTTGACGGTTCGATAATGTTCCGAGAGGGCCTTCTCTGACGATCTAGCAACTTTCAATCTTTCTTCAGCCAACGACACACCATAGTAAACCTGAACTACTTGCAAGGCCAAATCTTGCTCAAATAAAGAGGCCTCCAGCTGTTGAATCCGTTGACCGATTTTTGCCTGCCGATAGCGACTCGTCGATTTACCAAAATCGTAGAGGATCTGGTCGAGTGTCACCGAATAACGGGGGACTGTTTTGTCGCTAAGTTTAAGACCCAAAGGCGCAGGATTCCCTATTTCTCCCGCGGGAACGCTGGCGCCCGGATTTTCGTAAAAATGCTGTATAGCGACATCTGCTTTTATCTGTGGGAGAAAGGCAGATCGTTCAGTAATAACATTGCCCTTAGCCATATCGATTTCATACTTTTTTGCTTGAAGAGCTGGATGATTTCGATATGCGAGTTGAATACATTGTTTCAAGGTGAGCGATTGCCTTTCTGAAGCAAGGATTTCATTCCTTAAAGGAGCGCAGAAAGAGCAAAGAAAAACAAAGATGGTGAAACAAATAATATGATGCCTAATCATTTCTAACTCCGATTCCATAGAGAAAAAGATCAATCATTTTTTTAGCACTCTCTTGGCATTGTTTCTCATCCATATCGAAGAGCCATGGCAATTCGTGAGCCCGAAGATAGTGGGATATGGCTTCCGCTACAAAACCGACATCCATCGGATGGAAAATCTTTTGTTTTATTCCTTCCTGAAGAATCGTTGCCAACAATTCACGTTCCCGCGGATAGTAGGTCGTGGCGATCTTATTCAGAAACGGATGCAGTTCTAATCCGACCTCCCTGGGCACCTTTAAACGGTGAGCGATATCCTTGAGGGCAGCAAGATGTTCCGTCACTATCTCTGCGAGTTGTTTTACGGGAGATTGAGAGTGGGAAACGACCGCCTCAAATCGATCGATCACTATTTGTGATTCAGAACGAAGTACTTCGGCAAAGAGGGCCTCTTTATCTGCGAAATGGTAGTACAATGTCCCTTTTACAACATCCGCCTCCTTCGCCACATCATCCAGGGAAGTCTTTTTATAACCGTAGCGGGCAAAGAGTCGTTTTGCGCACTCCAAGATATTTTGACGTTTTATTTCACTTCTTTTTGTAGCCATAAAAAAAATCCCGAGACGCGAAACTACACTTTTTGACTATTATAGTCAAGAATTATAAAATCACTTCCCAACTTTTTTTTCGCCGGCATAAAATGTAATTCACTACTTGAGTTCGCTCTTACCGCAACTGCGCCGGTTGCGCAAAAGCGCAGTTATAAGGGGGGCCTATGACCTAATGGGTTGGTTTTAAGGCTGGCGGGCAAATTCGGGGGTTCGGGGGGGAGAATTTGCCCGCCGGCAAACTGTGCCAGCCGAGGGCCTGCCCTGCCTACCCGCCAGCTTTTTGGAGGGAGCGAAGCCGAAGGGGAAAAA
>CAZTCA010000158.1:0-3192 GCA_964612405.1 uncultured Pseudomonadota bacterium | reverse complement strand
GTCGGACAGCCGGAAGTTCGAGCCGGTCTTTTTCAGAAATTCCCGTTTTGCCGCCTTGAGAAGATTCTGAAAGGAGACGATGTCTTGATAGAGATCTTTATGACGTCTCATGGTTGAGATCTCTTCTGTTGTTTGATCCATCCGCCAAGCTGAACGCCGATTTCGTTTACCATATTTGAGATCACTTCATACTTGTGAAGATTCGTCAGTTTCAGGTCTTTGCATAATCGGTTAAAGTATCTGATCTTCTCCAGTTCGATGTTGGCTTGTTGCAACAAGGCAAGCTTATTTTGAGTATAGCACGCCTCTAAAAGGATTTCCAAGACATCGCAAGCGGTAGTCTCGAGGCGCTCTCCCAGTAAATATCTTTGCGAACGCGGGAATTTCGATGTCTGTGGAATGAGATACATCAGAAAATCGTAAACCTTCGTGATGATTTGAGGGGTGTTCATAAAATCTCGCGACCCCGCTAAAGCGGGGAAAGAATAAAAGATTAAACCCCCACACCAAATCAACCTACGCTCAAAATGATTCGCTTCTTCAATTGTTGAAAGGCCCTGCTTCTCAACTTGAGATTTGATTCACGCTTTCTTGCGTCTCTTTCGGATTTATAGGCTTCGTAATATGCTAAACAAAACGGTTTACGACTTTTTGTTGACTGAATTTTCCCTTCATTGTGCTCTTTGAAACGTTTTTGCAAATCATTCGTAGATCCTATATAAAGGTTCCCGTCCTTTTCGCTCTTCAGGACATATACATAAAACATACGATTCCTTATCTCATTTGGTGTGGGGGTAAAAGGAAAAAGACTACGAGGTTACAATATTATTTGGAGTCCTGGGGCGACGGAGAAACACCACAACGAAACGCGATAAAGTAGCGATCGCCTGGATAGTAGCGGCCGAGACCCTCGCCAATGCTGACCCGGTAGCCATCGCCGAAGAAACCGCCGATTTGACCCTGCCTATCATCACCACTGGAATTCAAAACCCATTCCCAATTATGACTATTCCTTACATCCACGCTCATGGTAGACATTGCCGCTAACCTATGCTGTTCATAAGACAGCAGAAACTTGCCTGCGGCTGTACAAAAGCCGTTGGCATCATACCAAGTCGTATCCTGACCATTAACCGTTTGAGTTGCTTCGTTATCAACACAAAAAGCATTTGGCACACGCTTTCCTGAGGCCACAAAAGTCGTACCCTGGGGACATTGAGTAGCGCCATTATCGCCGCTAACGATAGAAGCTACAGGATGACTTGTATTCCATGAGCTTGTCTGTTTATTGACAAAGGTTGTAATTTCCGCACTGACGGGCAATCGATTGGCTTTTTGTAAAACATGGGCCAGTCTTGCGTTCGGTGATTCATCGGCATCATATCGAGATTCCGCTTTAAGATAATCTCCGACAGTGATTATTGAATCGCCTACTCTAACCTTATCCTGAAAGTCCAGAGTCCCTTTTACAGTCCCATTATCTTGAACGCCTCGAACAGCCATAATTTACCTCCGGTTTGAAAAAATATTTTAAGCAGCCCAGCGGCTGCCTTCCTATTATAATATTATCGACACGCCTTCAAGGAAGTTGCCAACTAATTTAGGGAGGGGGGGGGTAAAAGTGGAGTAATATCGAATAGTTACGGATAAAAAATTTTATCCAAAATACAAAAGTAACTTGTAAAACGCAGAGACGATGATATTAGGATGTGTCGTATGAAAAAAGAACTTATTGGAGAGTTGTTTCAAAAGTTCGAGCAGGCTCGTTATTTATTGGAAAATGTCGAATGCTGGAGCGCCAGGGATTTACAAGAAATCTTCGGCTATACGGAATGGAGAAACTTTACAAAGGTCATTGATAAGGCCAAAAGCGCTTGCGAGAACGCCGGAGCCAAAATTGACGATCATTTTGTTGATGTCAACAAGATGATCGAGGCAGGCAAGGGAGCCCAGCGGGAAATAGAAGATATCGCGCTAACACGCTACGCCTGCTATCTTGTTGCTCAAAATGGCGATCCTGCCAAGAATGAAGTGGCATTTGCCCAGACTTATTTTGCCGTCCAGACCCGAAAACAAGAGATCATTGAAAAGAGGCTTCTAGATATCGCGCGCGTGCGCGCTAGAGAAAAACTGTCTAGTTCTGAAAAGAAGCTATCCGGCATCATTTATGAACGTGGTGTGGATGAAAAAGGATTCGCTATTATCCGGTCTCTTGGCGACAAAGCGCTGTTTGGAGGCCACACAACGCAAGACATGAAAAATAAATTGGCGGTGCCGGGTGGCAGGCCTCTTGCAGACTTTCTTCCGGTACTAACCATTAAGGCGAAAGATTTTGCAACTGAATTGACCAGTCATAATGTTGTAGAAAAAGACCTGAAAGGACACCCTTCTATATCTCAAGAACATGTGGATAATAACATAGCTGTTCGCAAGATACTCATTGAGCGTGGAGTGCGGCCCGAATCACTGCCGCAAGCGGAAGATGTTAAAAAGGTCGCCCGCAGACTTGAAAGTGAGGATAAGAAGATGTTGAAAGGTGGAAAGAAATAAATTGCAAGTGAAAATACTGAAAATAACGGAGGTACAAAATGAAATTCAAGAAACATGATTATATTTTTGAGGTATCTCTTCAGGAGTGCGGGGCATATGACGTGAAGGGCAAAATTCTACGCAAGATACAAATCTCTGAAAATAAGAGCCTCTATAGTTTTGCCAAAGCTATTACACGAGCGTTCGATTTTTATTTCGACCACTGTTTTGGTTTCTATGATAATCTTAAAAAAGACAGCGAATCAAAAAAGGCATATGAGTTTTTCGTAGATATTGGAGAAGAGCCGCTAACCCCTGCCTCAAAAGGTGTTAAAAATACAAAGATCGCTCAAGCATTCCATGATCCAGGCGAAAAGATGCTTTTTGTTTTTGATTATGGTGATGACTGGCATTTTATCGTGGAGTTGAAAGAAGTAAGAGACGTAAAGGAAAGAAATATTAAACCAGTGATACTTGAAAGCATCGGCGCTGCTCCCGAACAATATCCGCCTTGTAAAGATGGGATCGTATTGCATTAAAAGGGACTTATTAAGCAGATTGGCGGAGAGAGTAAAGATACGCATTATGTCCTAGTTTGACCTACCCATACCGACCCAAAAGCGGGTCGGAAAGCCTAAATTTGCGACCCATTATCAACCCACG
>CAZTCA010000157.1:0-3201 GCA_964612405.1 uncultured Pseudomonadota bacterium | reverse complement strand
ACCTTAATCTCTCGCATACGACGCTGCCACAACTCAACCCAGTCTTCCTCTTTCTGTCTCTTCGCAAAATCGCGCGCCGTTGTCAAAAACTTCTTCACCTTTTTTTCGCTCCAACCCTTTCTCAAAATCGCCTCGCATAGCGTAAAATCCAGATTCTTTGTGGAGATGAAATTTTCAAAATTTCCCTCCATCGATTTATTGAGCATCTCTGTTGCTTTTTTTCTGTTCCCCTTCTTCGTGTAAGCCAAACCCATCGTTGTATACGCCTGATGCCTGAAAGCAGGATTGTCCGGAATCAGCTCCAAAACGGCTTTTGATTTCTTTATAGCCTGATCAAATTCATTAAATTCGGAAACGAGAAGGCGCGCCGAAATAATCTTCAGCGCCGGATCTGCCGGCATCAGTTTCTCTGCACGCTCATAATGCCGCCAGGCCGTTTTATACTCCCCCTTCATCTTATACAATACGCCGAGAGATGAATGAAACAACCCCAACGCGACATCATCCTCAACCTTTGTCAGACAATTAGAGAGCAGTTTCTCTGCGTCTCCAAACTGCTTGGCACGCATCAACTCAAAGGCACGATAACAGATCTCGGTCGGATTTATAATCTCGGCTTTGACGGTCTTTTCAGGCATTAGGCTTGCCCTCTTTCAAGATCTCCATCATCTCTTTGTGTATCGACCCGTTACTTGCAAGAATCTCTATACCATAAATATCCAGTGGTGAGCCATCAAAAGATGAAACCCTTCCGCCCGCCTCACTCACCACCAACTGCCCCGCGGCGATATCCCACGGCTTGAGATATAACTCCCAAAAACCGTCAAACCGCCCGCAAGCCACATAACAGAGGTCCGAGGCCGCCGCTCCATCGCGCCTGATCCCTCTGGTCTTCAGGAGGAAGTTGGCAAAGTGCACAAGATTGTTGTTCTTCTCTCCCTCCTGCACATTATATGCAAAACCGGTATCAAGTAAAGACTTCACTAGCTTATCTGTCTTGGATATATTTATACGCCTTCCGTTCAGCGTGGCGCCTGACCCCTTTTCGGCAACAAAGAGCTCTCCCCTGTTCGGCTCAAAGACAACGGCCGCAACCACCTCTCCTTTATGTTCCACAGCGATAGACGTGGCAAAGAGCGGATATCCGTGCGTGAAATTTACCGTCCCGTCCAGAGGATCGATGATCCAGCGCCATTCCGAATCTCTTCTCTCTCCGCCCCCCTCTTCAGAAAAGATATCATCCCCCGCAAAGTCCTTCTGGATGCGATCGACAATCAGAGATTCACACCTCTTGTCAACATCTGTCACGATATTGACCTTTCCCTTATACTCAATCTTGTGAACCTTGCCGAATTCCTCCATCTGAATTCTGCCGGCCTCTTTTGCAAGCTCTATGGCAATGTCTAATCTATTCATACGTTGCCGTCATCGCGAGCCCCAAAGGGGCGTGGCGATCTCCTGACACTATGTGCACTATATTGCTTCGTCGCTTATACTCCTCGCAATGACATCCTAGACAGTCCTAGCCAGTGTTAACACATCTACGCGCGCCGCTCCACCATTTTTTAGGACCTTCGCGCATTCATTTACAGTCGCCCCGGTGGTCATAACGTCATCTATAATGAGCAGGCTCTTTCCTGTTATATCTCTGCTACTCAACGCAAAGGCACCTTTGATATTTTTCAGGCGGTCTTCCTGAGCAAGGCCGACTTGAGGCAGTGTATCTTCTTTTTTTATAAGATCAAACGCGCATTCGAACCCACACAACCTCCCAATCTCTTTTGCAAGAAGTGCTGATTGGTTATATCCCCTCCTCCTCAATTTCTTTCCTGAAAGCGGAACAGGAACTATCATATCATATTCTGAATTTACCCTTTCGGAAAGCATTGCCGCCAGCGGTTTTGCCAGATCTGTGCGGTTGTTATACTTAAACCTGTGGATGACCTCCTGCCATTCGCCGTCATATGCCGCAAGTGATAGACCGTTATCAAAAATCTGCTTAATAAGCTTTGAGCTGAAAAAGTTGGAGTCGAGCCAGATTGTTTTTGAGGTACAATCGTCGCAGAGAGGATTCTTTGTGCTCCGGATCGCGTCACACATAATGCATTTGTTTGGATAGATTGTTTCAAGGAGAGATGACAGAAAATCTTTCAGGATGAAACCTCTGAAAAAGCTGTTCTCGTTGCCATTGCGAGCCCCGGAGGGGCGCGGCAATCCAGTACAACTAATTGGGTTCACTAGATTGCTTCGTCGCATGGCTCCTCGCAATGACAGGAAGAAAACTTTTTCAAAGGTTTCAGGCTCACTTCTTATTCCTTTGTTTGGGCACTCTCACCCTCTTTGCATCGGACCAGAGCTTGTCGAGTGCATAAAAATTCCTCAGTTGGTGATAGAAGATGTGCGCAACAACATCTCCAAAATCAACCAGGACCCATTGCGATCTGCCAAGACCCTCAACTCCAATCGGGGAACGCCCCTTCTTTTTGAGTTGGTCGATGATAGAATGAGCAATTGCTTCGACCTGACGATCCGAATTTCCGCTGGCGATTATAAAAAAATCGGTGAACGAGGACAGTTTCCTCATATCCAAAATTTTCAAGTCTATGGCTTGGATATCGTCTGCGGCCGCGGCAACATCTTTTGCAAGTGCCAGCGTATCGGGTTTCTTAATAGGTTTTTTCATATTCCGTATCAAAGGAAAGCGCATTCAAACAAAAGAACCCCGATATGTCAAATCTTATTGCGAAAGCCGTTTCTCTGAGCTAGCCTTGTGGACATGAAACGATACCGTTTGAAGATATCAGGCCTCGTTCAAGGCGTCTTCTATCGTGTGAATGCCCAGAAAAAGGCGCAGGAACTGGGGCTTATGGGCTGGGTCAGGAATTTGCCGGATGGCGGGGTTAAGGCAGTCGCCGAAGGGCCGCTCGCATCGCTGAATATGTTTGTTGAGTGGTGCAGGACCGGGCCGCCCTCTTCCAGTGTTGAAAATGTTGAGGTGATTGAAGAAGAGCCAACCGGAAAGTATCAGGGGTTTGGAGTTAGATATTAACTATGAAAAAATATACGGCTACAATAAATTCTCCTCTGGGGAAGATAAAAATAACCACAGATGAAAAACACCTGCTGGAAATTTGCTTTGTATCTTCAGGCAAAAATTCATCGGAGCAACCAAGAGTTCTCAAAGAAACCGCAAAACAGCTT
>CAZTCA010000156.1:0-3314 GCA_964612405.1 uncultured Pseudomonadota bacterium | reverse complement strand
TTCATATGACAAAAACATTCAGCCCATTCCTTATAATCCAAAGGCGGCCGCAAGATTATTGGACAGGTCCGGGTGGATCGACCACGATGGTGACGGTGTGAGAGATAAAGATGGCATAAAATTTTCTTTTACATATCTCATCCCTTCGGGCGCAAAGATATATGAAAAATTGGCCTCAATCATGCGCGAAGATTTTGGTAAAGTTGGAATTGTCGTAGACGTTCAGCGTTTAGAGTGGGCCTCTTTCTTGAGACAATTGAACACAAGGGAGTTTGATGCCGTGAGTCTTGTCTGGAGTCTTGGGATAGATCCGGACATGTTTCAGATCTGGCACTCATCTCAGATCGCCGAGGGATCAAATTTTATAGGATATTCAAATCCCGAGGTTGACCGGTTGATAGAAGAGGCGAGGGTGGAATTTGATAATCAGAAGAGGTATGAAATCAACAGAAAAATTCATAAATTGATACATGACGACCAACCGTATACATTTTTATTTGCCGGAACGTCGCTCATGTTACGTCACAAGAGATTTACAAACGTGGTAGACTATCCGCTCGGTTGGGATATTCGCGAGTGGACTATCGGGGACGGAGCTGGGGACAGATCCCGGAGGGACCTGTCCCCATAACTGTTTAAATTGAATATGTTTAGTTATATTTTCAAAAGGCTTCTGTTAATTATCCCCACATTCATCGGGATTACGATAGTTACGTTCTTCGTGATTAAACTTGCGCCGGGTGATCCGGTGAGTCTCAGGGCACAGGCCGGTGCCGAGGGGATGAAGAGTGAGGCGATGGCAAAGAGTGTGATTGAAGAGACGAGAAAGCACTACGGTCTGGATAAACCGATATATATTCAGTATGGATCCTGGTTCAAAAGACTTGTGACACTAGATTTTGGTGAATCATTTAAAGATCACAGGCCTGTCATCAAAAAAATTGCAGAGACACTGCCGATTACGCTCACTCTCAACATTATAACAATAATCATAATATATATTATCTCAATTCCGCTTGGCATCTTTTCCGCACTTAACCCAAAAAGTGTCCTGGATAAATTTTTGACACTCATCCTGTTTGTCCTCTATTCACTTCCCGCATTTTGGGTCGCATCTATTTTAATTATTATATTCGGAAGTGGAGATTATCTGAACTGGTTTCCGACGATCGGTTTTGTTTCGGATGGTGCTGAAATTCTGCCGTGGTATGGGTGGCTTGGAAATGTTGTATGGCATCTGATCCTTCCCATTACCTGTTTGACCTATGGCGGCTTCGCATTTCTTTCAAGATTTTCGCGTGCTTCAATGCTCGAGGTGATTCGTCAGGATTATATCCGCACCGCCCGTGCAAAGGGCCTTTCCGAATGGCGCGTGATCGGCAAACATGCGCTTAGAAACGCAACAATTCCACTCTTGACTCTAATGAGCACACTGTTACCGGCTCTTCTCGGCGGAAGTCTGATTATTGAGCAGATTTTTTCAATCCCCGGAATGGGGAGGCTGGGCTTTGAAGCGGTTCTATCACGTGACTATCCAACCATCATGGCGGTTGCGGCGATAAATGCATTGCTGACGTTGATCAGTATTTTGATTACAGATATTATGTATGTGGCGGTAGATCCGCGCATCAGTTTTGAAAAGAACGCTTAAGCGTTATAAATTATGAACTACTGGCGAATGGTCTGGAAGCAATTTAAAAGAAATAAACTTGCGGTCGCGGGTCTTGCGATAGTTTTACTTCTTTTTGCGGTTGCAATCCTAGCACCTTTCATCTCTCCACATTCGCCATCGGCATACGACCTCAACTCGATCCTTGTCGGTCCTTCCGGCGACCATCTCCTGGGAACGGATGCGCAGGGGAGAGATGTCCTTTCACGAATGATATTCGGCGCACGAATTTCGCTCTCGGTAGGCTTTGTTGCGGTCTCAATATATGTTGCAATAGGGGTCTTGATGGGGGCCCTGGCCGGTTATTACGGCGGCTGGATCGATATGGTCATTTCAAGATTGATAGAAGTCATGATCTGTTTCCCAACATTCTTTTTGATATTGGCAATTTTGGCGTTTATCGGCCCGAGTATATATAACATCATGATTGTGATCGGCATCACCGGCTGGACAGGGATTGCGCGACTGGTGAGGGGAGAGATACTAAAACTCAAGTCGCAGGATTTTGTCATTGCGGCTGAGGCGAGCGGTTCGTCTGATTTGAGGATTATCTTCAGACATTTACTTCCCAACTCGCTCGCACCGGTTCTGGTCAGTGCAACGTTTGGAGTTGCCGCGGCAATACTTGTCGAATCTTCGCTCAGCTTTTTGGGTTTTGGGGTTCCGCCTCACGTCCCCAGTTGGGGAGGGATCTTGTCTGAGTCTCAGGAGTTTATGGACGTAGCCTGGTGGCTGACGCTGGCACCCGGCTTTGCAATATTTTTGACAATCACCGCCTATAATCTTGTCGGTGAGAGTTTGCGTGACGCGATTGATCCGAGAATGAGATAGTACGTTGGTTCGTTAGTACGTTGGTGCGTTGGTAAAGACCATATGAAATTATTAGAAATAAAAAACCTACATACCTATTTCGACACGGACGATGGTATTGTGAAGGCCGTTGATGGTGTTGATGTGCAGGTTGAAAAGGGGGAGGTTGTGGCCGTTGTTGGCGGATCGGGAAGCGGCAAGACAATTTTGGCGCTTTCGATTTTGGGTCTCGTTCCTGAACCCGGAATGATTATACACGGATCAATATTATTTGACGGCAAAGACTTGGTCAGATTATCAAAGAACGAGTTGAGAAAGGTTAGAGGGGCCGGAATATCAATGATCTTTCAGGAGCCTATGACATCTCTTAACCCGGTTTTTACAATTGGAAATCAGATTGAAGAGGCCATTACGGTCCACAATCGCGCCATGCCGGGCGAAGATGTTGAAAAGAGAGCGATGGAACTTTTGAATCTGGTTGGGATCCCGGAGCCGGAGAGCAGATTAAAGAACTATCCGCATGAGATGAGTGGTGGAATGCGCCAGCGCGTAATGATTGCCATGGCACTTGCCTGCAAACCAAAGCTGTTGATTGCGGACGAACCGACCACAGCCCTTGACGTGACAATTCAGGCGCAGATTTTAGAATTGCTTGTGGAATTGAAAGACAGGCTCGATATGTCCATAGTCTTTATTACCCATGATCTTGGAATCGTTGCACAGTTGGCGGGCAGGGTCTATGTGATGCATCACGGCAAAGTTGTTGAGTCCGGAAGGACCACGGACATATTCAAAAATCCGAAAGATGATTATACTAAGAAACTTTTAGCGGCTG
>CAZTCA010000155.1:0-3380 GCA_964612405.1 uncultured Pseudomonadota bacterium | reverse complement strand
GAACTGTCAATCAGGTTTCTGGCGTACTCATGGGCTGATTTCAACTCTTCAACCATCTGCTTCAGTTCGGTGATATCGCGTCCTACCGACTGATACTCGACAAGATTACCTTGTTGATCATATATTGCCCGGTCGATCCATTGCAGCCAGTGGGTCTTATTATCAGGTAATAAAACCCGGTATTCATAGGTTACAATAGGATTCTCAGAACTCAGTGAAAAAAATTTCTTCCGAACTATCTCACGATCTTCCACCTGAATTAAAGGCATAAAGCTGTGTCCGATAAGTTCCTCATATTTCTTACCAAAATAACGACAGAAGGCATCGTTTACAAATGTGAGTGTTTCATCGGCTAAATAACGACAAATTAACTCAGTCTGATCCTTAACGACGGCCCGGTAGTGCGTTTCACTTTTTTGCAGTTCTTCTTCTACCCGCTTGCGCTCGGTAATGTCCCGATCAACTCCCCGGTATCCCACAAGATTGTTGCTTTTATCCAATAGCGGAACGCTATTTGTTTCCAGAATAACATCGCGTCCGTTCTTATCCACATTACGATTGATGAAATCTTTTAAGGGTTTCTTCTGTTTAAATAATTCAAAAACGGCGTTTTTCAATTCATCACGCTCATCAGGATGGAATAAATCATAGAAATGCTTACCCAACACTTCCTTATCATCATAACCTAAAATCTGCTTGATAACCGGACTGCTGTAGGTATAGCGCCCTGCTACATCCACTTCCCAAATCCAATCTCCGGTATTGTTTGCGACATCTCGAAATCGCCCCTCAGATTCTCGCAAGGCTTTCTCTTTCTCGGTAACATCCTGAAGAATGCTCAATAATGATTTTCGGGCTTTTTCTGATTTAGCATAAAGATTTTTAATTTTCTCTCCGCTGGAAACAAGCTGATCGGTCTTTTGCTTTAATTCTTTTTCAGCTTGCTTGCGCTCGGTGATGTCACGGACTACTGCTAATAGATGCTGTTTCCTCCGGTAATTATACGGAGCGCCATGTACTTCAATATTAAAAGTACTCCCATCCTTCCGAATATCAACCGATTCAGCATGGAAAAAACCGGTAGCCTTAACTTGCCTTTTGAAATCTTCGAAGATGTGGTAATAATCCGGATGAACAATGTGTTTTCCTGATAGCCCAATTAACTCTTCGTGTGGATATCCATACATTTTACAGGCGGCAGGATTGGCTTCGACAATCTCAGCTTCAGAATTAAATATCAAAAAAGTGTCACCAGCTGACTCAAAGATACCACGATATTGCTCTTCGCTCTCTCGCAGTGACTCAAGCACAGCAATCATTTGTGACTCCGCCAGTTTGCCTGCCTTTTCGGCAGACAGACGCTCGGTGATGTCCCTTGAAATAAAAAGTAAATCTTTTCCGATAAAGTTCACGGTGCTTTGGAAGTAATGCCAATTTCCCGATTTATCTATAACGCGATATTCAATAGTCTCAGAAATTTCCGCATCTCTCCCGGTTAAGAATATTTTAGCCTTTTGATTGAAATATTTTTTAAATAAAGGGAGCAGTTTCTTCATATCATCGGGATGAACAAATTTAAAGACAGATTCGCCGATAGGCTCTTCCGGCTCATAGCCCAAAAGTGTCTTGACTGAGGGACTGACATATAGATAGGTTGGTTCCAAACCGAATGTGGTTATAGCAATCAAATCACTGGTGCGTTCGCTTATTAAACGATACTTCCTTTCACTCTTTTGCAACATTTCCTGCGTATGCTTCCACTCGCTGATGTCCCGGAAAATAACCTGCACCGCCGGTTTATTCTCCCAGGTAAAGGGAATTGCCACCACTTCCACATCTATTGCCGTTCCATCCAGACGAATAAATTTCTCTTCAAATAGCGGCGCCTCTTTTCCTTCCATCATCTGCCCAATTCGCTTCTTTACGGAATCCCGGAAATCCGGGTGAACGAAACTCAATACAGTCTTTCCAATAAGTTGTTCGGGTTCTGTTGCTCCTGCAAATTTTAATGCAGTGCTATTCGCAAAAACAATTTTCCCCTCACAATGAACAACAATGCCGTCGGGAGAGAACTCGACAAGGCGGCGGTAGCGCTCTGCGTCTGACGCCTCCGATTCGGTGATTCGCCGACGTAGTTTTACTGATTCTTTTTCAATCTCTGATTTTGTCCTGGGTTTCATTTTCGCACCATACTTTATGATTGATGATTGCTTGCCCCGTCTCAAAGAGATCCCTTTGGGATAGCGACGAAGGAGCGTATCGGGGACGATCGAGGATTTACATTGCCCCTTCCCTGAAGCTCGTTCCCAAACCCCAGCCTGGGAACGCGGGAGTCATTTCTATACCTCATATTTTTTCTCTTTACCAAGTTGCGCCAGTAGCTCATTTATTTGCTGTTTCAATTCAATGATGTGCCCCTCCCGCCCTATGGTGGCGTTATAAAATATTTCCAGTTCCTCTAATCGTTTTTTTAAATCCTCTTCCGCCTGCTTACGCTCGATGAATAATCCAATTTGGCTTGCCACAAATTCCAATATTTCAAGGTCTTTTTCATTATAAGCATTCTCATCAGTATAACTCTGAGCCACGATTGCACCGGTCACTTCCTCTCCTAATTTTAAAGGAACACCAAGCCAGACCTTTGCAATTGTGCCAATAATTTTTATTTCGCCGGATTGAACCAGCTCGTCAATTTTTTTATTATTTGCAAGCAGGGATTTGTCATTATGTATAATGTAAGCCGTACATGTCTTGCCAGCTGGAAAAGTCTCAAAATGATCCTTTTCATCTTTATAGTATGGGAGGGAAATAGTATTATTTTCTTTATTATATAATGCAATAAAGAAATTCTTCGTGTCTATAATTGTACCAAGTTCCTGTTGAATCACTTCGGAGAGTTCACTAATGCTTTTTGACGTGTGAACGGCGCTGGCAATCTGATACAATATTTTTTGAATCATTTCGGCCTTTTTGCGCTCGGTGATGTCGATGGCCATTTCAAAGCGCACATCTCGTCCATCCGGCCATTTGATAACCCTGTCAGTGATTCGAAAATCGGCATTAAGCAACGGATTGTGATATTCCCAGTGATAGGGCTGATAATTAAGAGTTTTGATAATTGGATTGGTGCAGAACTCGCACGGCAGGGCGAGTCCTTGAAATTCTTTATAGCATTTTTCGCCAATTAGCGGTTTCTGAAAAGCCTTTTGAACAGCTTTATTGCTATAGAGGATTTCGTGGGTGTCCATGTCGGTCACGTAAATGATCTCGTCGATGCTGTCGAACAGGGAAAGTAACTGTGCGCGCTCGGTTTTTAGCGCCTCCGCCGCCCGTTTGCGCTCGGTGATATCAATATGGACTGCGACCTGAACTTTCCCATA
>CAZTCA010000154.1:0-3507 GCA_964612405.1 uncultured Pseudomonadota bacterium | reverse complement strand
TCCACATGGAAAACAATAGATCACACTGCCGTGGGTGTCAAGTGCATAAGCATTTATCGGTTATTCTACTAATACCGTAATAATATTGAATAGTTACATTGAACCAGGCGCCCGCCGGAAACGGGCCGCAGACAGGACAGATAGGTTCATTTTAACTTTATTTACAAAAGTTTGGGCTTGAGCTGGTTACGAGCCAACCTGATAGCTTCATGAAGTTTCTTTTCCAGCGCCTTTCTTGGCGGTAGTTCAGTTATGTATTGAGCCACTCGAATTCCGCTCTTGTCAAGCTCCAATAGTTCAATTTGCTCATCAGACTTTCCGGCACAGAGGATTAATCCAATCGGTGGTTTCTCGTTTGGTTTCCTTTCGTATTTCTCAAGCCAGCGTAGATACAACTCCATTTGCCCTTTATGAGCCGGTTTGAATTTATTCAGCTTGAGTTCAATTACAACAAGTCGGCGGAGCCACCTGTGGTAAAATAAAAGGTCCAGATAAAAATCTTCCCCATCGAGTGTAATTCTTTTCTGCCTCTCCAAGAAGGCAAATCCCGTTCCCATCTCCAGAATAAAGGATTCCATTTCACGCAATATGGCCGATTCAAGATCCTTTTCTTGATACGCTCCGTTTAGTCCAAGAAAATCCAGAAAGTAAGGATCTCGAAACGTCAAGTCCGGAGTTAGCCGGCTGGTCTTCTTGAGCTTGGCGATCTCATGTTTAATCAGTTTTTCAGGTTTTTTGGATAGGGCGGTGCGTTCGTAAAGCATGCCGCCAATTTTAGCGCGCAATGTCCTGATACCCCAATTTTCGATGCAACACATCTCGACGTAAAAATCCCTTTTGAGTTGGTTCCGTATTGGAAGGACCTCTACAAAATGACTCCATGTCAATTGTTTCGACATCGTCGAAACAATTTTGGCGTCCGGAAAATACTCATAAAATGCCATCATTCTGGAAAGGTTGGGTTTGGAGTAACCGCGGCCGTATTCCCGTAACAATTGTTTCGATAATGTCGAAACAATCTTTTGCCCGTAATCTGCGCGATTATCTCTGAGAACTTCATGTCTGATCCTTTTCCCAATCTGCCAATAAAGGGCTACAAGGCCGGCATTAACCGACCTAGCAACGTATTCTCGTGCCTGTTCAATCAATGCCCGAATATCTTGGGCGAGGGATTTGCCGGCGGCTGTTTTAGTCGGCCCTTTGACTGGGGAGCATTGCTTGTTATTTGTCATTATATGGAAATTGTTAAGCAATAATTGAGCCAGATGTTAATTTGTTGATTTTGCTACTGAAATAAAGGTGGGTAAAAGAAATGACTGTTCAATTTTCGTCACTCACGACCAAAACCCCGCCGCCCGCCGGAAACGGGCCGCAGACAGCGACTGTTTTTTAAGATTGTTGCAGTGTCAGTTTCTGAGTGAGCTCCGATGATATTCTTTCATGCTCTTTGTCGATCATTTCGAGGCTATTGAACGAAAGTTCAATGTTCTTGGTGAGTGATTTTATCTTTTTTGACAATTCTACGATGGTTGCAGAATCTTTGACTTGGATTGCTGCCTCAAGCTCTTTATTGGCAGTCGCCAATTCATCCTCCTGTTTAACAATTCGTGATTCCAATTCTTTAATCTCTTTTTGCAAAGGCTTGAGTTTTTGTGCCCGCTCGTTCATTATGCCGGCACGTTGTTGCCTTATGAGTTTCTTGGAAGTGGAGGGCGTTCGTTTTTTTGTTTGAATATCTCTTTCTTCCTGCCAGCCAATCTTTTCAAGAAATGCGTCATAACCATCCTCGAACCATAAGGCTTTATTGTCCTGGAAAATGAGCAGTTTATTTGCAACAGAACGCAGTAAGGTTTCGTTATGTGTAACTAATATCACCGCGCCTTTATAGATCTTCAAGGTCTTAACAAGCGCATCTATGGATTGAGTGTCTAGATGGTTTGTTGGTTCATCTAAAAGTAGCAGGTTTGTTGGGGTTGCAATGATCTTTCCCAGCATAACACGACTTTGTTCGCCGCCGGATAAAACGCTAATTTTCTTTTCGGCGTTGTTGTCGGAAAACATCATACTGCCGCAAATTGATCTTATCGCCGTTCTTCCAAGCGCCGGGTTTGATGAGTTAATTTCTTCTTCAACGGTGAGTTTTGGGTGGAGTTGATTTATATTTGTTTGCGCAAAATAACCAACAGATATATTTGGATGTGTTGTGACGCTATCCATAAAACCGCGATCATGAGAAATAATGATCAGTTCATGCTTCCATTGGCGCAGAAAATTTGTAATCCACCTAATCGACACAATATCCAAGTAGTTGGTCGGCTCATCTAATAAAAGTAAATTTGGATTAGAAACCAAGACTTTGGCAAGGTTAAGCCGGACTTGAAATCCGCCGGAAAAACTGCCCGGCAATTTTGACAAATCGTCGCTCGTAAAACCCAGGCCAAATAAAATTCTTTCAACTTTGTAATGGTCATAGATTTCTTCTGCGGGAAGGCCAAGACATCCTTCTTCCAGAAGTGTTGGTTTTGTGAAATGCAGATGCTGTTCAATATGGCTAATCCTGTAATGAGATGGAATAATTATCCTTCCGGAATCAGGCTCGCATTCACCGAGAATCATATGGAAAAGCGTAGATTTGCCGCTTCCATTTCTGCCCACCAGGCCAAGGCGTTCTCTGGGTTGTAATTGCAGACTTACTTCGTCAAATAGGATCTGTGTTCCATATGATTTGCTAAGATTATCTATTCGTAACATGTTTACTGTCCGAAGCTGCCGGTTCCGTTTCCTCACTCAATCTATATAAGCCTTCGATTTTCTTACCACAAACCACTTCCATTTGACTATAGGAATTGAAAAAAATAAGACGGACTCCGGAGGGCCCAAAGTGGCCAGCCTCGGTGTTTTTTGCAAAAAAGCCGTTTCCCTATTTCAGAGAAACGGCTTTTTATTTTACGGTCAGATAAACTGGCCTACATCGATCTATAGCCGGCGGGGCAGGTAAGTTTTGAGGCATCAACCGCTGTATTATTCCATTTGCACGCGATTGAACCTTCGGGACCACCTGCTTTCTCCATTCCAGGTTCTATAGAAGGTTGCGAATATGGCTGTGTCATACACATCTTTGCACTATCCATTATCATAATTACTTTTTTATTCTTTTTATCGATTACAGACTTAACAACTTGTCCGTCGGCTTTTATTTCGGTCATCGTCAGGTCACCCTTTACATACATTGTCATGTCTTGTTTTTTGCCGGCCTTGTTGGTAACGGTGCAGTTACCAACTGAATCGGCCCACGCAAAAGCGCTCATGAAAAAAGCAAAAGCCACCGCCACCGTTAAAAAAACAACTGTCCTTTTGTTCATATATTCCCCCTTTTTATTTATATATAACTTATCGCCTACGGACCAGGCATTATAGACCCGAATTGTGTTATTAGCAATTATATAATTAAGTTCACTACTGTCCGGCAGTTAGCTGAATAAATTCAGCTGGTTATCAACATTGTTC
>CAZTCA010000153.1:0-3514 GCA_964612405.1 uncultured Pseudomonadota bacterium | reverse complement strand
TCTATTGGCAGTGAACTTGTTAGACAGTGTTTGCAGTATGGGCCTAGGAAGATTATAGCGATGGATCAGTCGGAGTATGGGTTGTATGCGCTGGGGGAGGAGTTGGAAAAGGTTAAGGCTGAGGTTAAGGTTGAGTATATCCTTGGGGATGTGACGGATGAGGTTTGCGTTGAAAAACTCTTTAAGAACGAACGGCCAGAGATAGTATTTCACTCCGCGGCATATAAACATGTCCCGATGCTTGAGAATAATCCGGTAGAGGCAATTAAAACCAATATCGGCGGGACGAAGACCTTGTCTCAATTATCTGATAAATACGGCGTTAAGAGTTTTGTGTTGATCTCAACGGATAAGGCGGTTAGACCATCCAGTATTATGGGCGCAACAAAGAGGGTGTGTGAGTTGATTGTACAGAATTATAATCATGCAGGCAGGACAAAGTTTGTTGCAGTTAGGTTTGGGAACGTGCTTGGCAGTTCAGGCAGTGTCATCCCGAAGTTTGTGGAGCAGGTTAGGCATGGCGGGCCCGTAACGGTTACGCATCCTGATATAACAAGATATTTCATGCTGACAAATGAAGCTGTTCAACTGGTTTTACAGGCGGCGGCTATAGGCAAAGGGGGTGAGTTATTCATACTAGATATGGGTAAGCCGGTGCGTATTGCGGACATGGCAGAGGATTTGATTTATCTAATGGGCCGCCAGCCGCATAAGGACATTAAAATTGAGTTCACCGGTTTAAGACCAGGCGAAAAGATTCATGAAGAGTTATTCAGCGATGAAATTGAAAGCAAAACAAGATTCAATGAGATTACGGTTGGCAAACCGAAAATTGTTGATTGGGGATGGTTAAATAAAAAAGTTGATGAGTTGCTGGCTAGCATATCTGATGGAAATCAGGATGAGATCTTAAATATCATGAAAAAACTAGTGCCGGAGGGGAGCTTTGGAACGGAACAGACTTTCCAAGTGAAACAAGTAAAAGCGATAAATGAACAAGGGGATGAACTCTATGCAACAGAATTACAATGACGAAATAAACCTGCTTGATTACTGGAACGTGATTAAGAGGCGAAAGAGGCTGATAGGGTTGATAGTGGGGACGGTAACTGTTGTTACTGTGATTGTGAGTTTGGTTACGCCTAAATACTACAAGGCACAGGCTGTGATTATGCCGGTTGGAAAGGGTGGAGGAGGGGGGCTTGCGGCATTGGCCGGGCAGTTTGGAGGATTGGCGTCGTTGGCGGGTTTGGGAGGGGCCGGAGGACAGGCGCCATCACAGCAATTTATGGCGCTTTTGAAGACAAGGACACTTGCGGAAGAAATGATTAACAGACACAATTTGATGTCAGTGCTGTTCAAGAAGACTAAGGCTGAGGCTGAGGTTGAGGTTGAGGAAAGTCAGAGGTCAAAGGTGAAGGGTGAAGATATAAACGAACGACGAACGACGAACGACGAACGACGCAAGAAGGGGCAGGCGGTGGAAGATGCAGTGAAAACGCTGTTGGGTTCCTATGTTAAATTTATGGATGATAAGAAAAACGGCACAATTACCATTTCTGCTGAATTTAAAGACCCAAAACTTGCGGCGGAGGTGGCGAATGGGTATGTGGATGGATTGCAGAAGTTTATAAATGAGAATGCATTTACAGTGGCCAAGCGTAATCGCATATTTATAGAAGGGCAATTGGCGCAGAATAAGCGGGAATTGCTTGAAGCCGGGAAGGAGTTGAATGAGTTTTATAAAGGGGGGAGGGTTTCTAGCGTGGAGTCAAAGATAGACGTTCCTATTGCAAATTCCAATACACAGGCAGTATTGGGGGATTTACAAAAGCAAAAAGAAGAGATTGAAAACAAGATAGTGAAAGATATTCCACAGCAGGTTTATTTGCAGTATCTGACTCTCCGTAGAAATCTACTTACACAAATTAATACCCTGCTTACGCAACAGTATGAAATGGCAAAGATAGATGAGGCAAAGGATGAGCTGGCGTTTCAGGTGATAGATCCGGCGCGCGTTCCTGAAAAACGCTCGAGGCCGAAGCGAAGGCAAATGGTCATGCTGGCATTTGCGAGCTCGCTCTTTATCGGAGTATTTGCGGCATTTTTTATGGAATACCTGGAAAAGGTTAAGGCTGAGGCTAAGGTTAAGGAAAGGGTTTAGGTTGGGATTGAGGGAATATAATGAAGTATGAAAGTTTCGAAAGACAAGGTAAATTTTTATTATCATGCAAGGGGTTCACTAACCTCAACCTTAACCTTAACCTTTTTGGAGGCATATGAAACAATTAATTGGTAGGATTCTAGCAGGCCTGCTGATAGCACAGCTTGCGGCGGGGCCGCTTTATGCCCAGGATTATAGACGCGGATTTCGGAAGCCGCTGGAGGGCGAGTCTTCGGGGATGAGTTTTAGGAAGGACGACCTTCGTGAGTTGAAAAAATTAGGCTCCGGTTTGGGGTCTGGAGATGAGATGGTGACCAAAGGGATGATGATGACTGAGCCATCCATGTCTGGGCTGACTTATCAAGTGCACGTCTTGGGAGAGGTGAAAAATCCGGGGACATACCGTATCACCGCCTCGGACAGGCTCTCCGAGGTTTTGTTAAGGGCGGGAGGTGTGGATGAGCAGGGTTCTCAGAGGAGAATTGAAGTGAGAAGAAGGGGCGAGGTGACCAAAAAGATCGATCTTTTGGAGTTTCAGCTTTTTGGCGATCTTTCAAGCAACCCATATCTTTTAGACAATGACGTTGTTTATGTCTCAATAAGAAAAACGATGATCAATGTGGTTGGGGCCGTTATGAGGCCCAGGGAGTATGAACTGAAGGGTGAAAAAACAGTTCTGGACGCGCTCAATCTTGCCGGCGGGTTTTCGGTTGGTGCGGCAAAGAATTCGCCGATACGGATCGTCAGGTTTGTGGAAGGCAGGAAAAAAGTGATCGAAGTCGCCGCGAACGATGTAGAGATGTCCGGCATTCAAATTCAGAACGGCGACGTCGTATTTGTCCCTCATGTGATTACAGAGAAGAATAAATTCGATTATGACATCCCCAAACTTCCGGGCGACAATATCTTCTACCCCTCTTATGAAGATCGGGTATTTATCCTAGGCGGTGTTGAAATGCCGGGGGCATACACATTCAATCCTTATTATAAATTGAATCAGTATTTGAGCCTGGCTGGCGGCACGACGAAGCTTTCGACAAGACGCATGGAGATTATCACCCCTGATGGCGAAAAGAAGAAAATCAAGAAGATCGAGAGAGACAGCATTATCATCAACCCCGGCGACACGGTTCTTGTCGGCGAGCGCAGGATCCCGCCTGAAGGCTGGTTTGGCATAGTAATGGGTGTTGCGAGCTTCGGTCTGTCGGCAACTTCTATTGTCTACTCGCTGACACATTAAGATTGGTTCGAATTTAATTTAAGAGCCGGCTCCGGAAACGGGGCCGGTTTTTTATTTACAACTTCCACTCCATCACCGCGGGGAATTCTTCGTTCTCGCTCCATGAATCC
>CAZTCA010000152.1:0-3548 GCA_964612405.1 uncultured Pseudomonadota bacterium | reverse complement strand
GAGTTCCGAGCTTGTCGAGGGGCGACGAAGCAATCTAGTGAATTCAATTGATTGCGCTGGATTGCCGCGCTCGCCCCGCAAGGCGTGGCAAGGAGATATCCCAGTCTCTTAATCTTATATCAAAAGAGATAAACGATGAGATACAGGATAATCTACTGCAGATTGTGAAGATGGTGAGCAAGCTTCCTTAGGTCCCCTAATCCTCTAATCTTTTTAATCATTAGTCGGTAGTTAATCATAGATTTTCGCTCGAGCATTAACCATTATATTGATGCGAGCGGGACACTCTTTAATATTATAGGTTATTGTATCGGGGAGATGCCACTCTTCACATATAAAGCTTCGAATGGATTTCCGTCATTATTGGTGTCGCCATCGGTATCGATGTAGATAGGATTAGTGAAGCCCCATGCGCTCGTACTCATTGAAGGATCACTTGCAAGCCCTTCAATGGTCCAGCCTCCGCTAATGTCCGGAGAATGATCGAGATCAGGCACGGACTTGGTCACAAAAGGAAATAGAGATCTCCAGTTTTCAGAACTTGGATCTCCGTGCACAAAGGCCACGACCCATGTGTCCTCATCAACTTTTAACGGTACATCTATACTAACAGAGATCACTCCGTCTTTTTTGGTCCAGTTGGCAAGTGACTTGTCCGCAACCGAATATATGTAATCGGGTTCATAATAGAATCTGGGTATGTGATATGCGGCGAAAAACGACTTTGGATCGGATGCAACGCCTTTAAAAACCGAGACCCCATCGTCGTCTGCGGGGAGCGGCGCCGTATTTGTGTAAATTTCTACAGTGTCAAAATATGCCCACCATGGGCTCTTAACATCAACATGCAAGGTTACATTGTGCCCCTTTACTAATCCACCAACGCCGGCCTTTGTCCCCTCTTCACCTTCCGCAGTCATGGAGATAAACGGTCCGGCAGAGACAACGACCTTGTGCTCGTTGATTGTCTTCGCGTAAACGCTCTTGTCAAATTCGGAGAAAGACCCCTCCCCATCACGCGGATCAATTTCAGACGCAACATAATTTCTCGGCATTCCGAGCTGATCAACAATCTCACGGTGGGAATCGGAATCTCCGGTAGCGGTTGCCAGGATACCCAGATTCAAGAGATTAAACCACTGCGGCAGACCGCTTTCGCGAAGAAGGTTTGAATACAACTCCGGCCCAATTGTCAATTCAATCGCCGTAAAATCCGGAACAACCAGATCACTCGTCCCAAAAGGTGTCGGAATCTCCTTTGTGCTCACAATCGGCTTTATCCTCTGAGCTGACGGTTCAACATAGCTGGAAAGCGGCGCAACACCGTAGCTCTCCATGTACGCCGTAGTTGTAACCCAAGAAGAGACTATCAAAAGTGAAGTCGCCTGATCCGAGATATGGTTCATCTGCAAAACCATTTCATCAAGTCCGTTGCTGTTTCCTGAATTATAATAATCTATAATATCACGCGGAGACATTACAAAGTCCGGAAAAGGATCGTTGGTATCATACTTTGAATATGTCCAGTCAAGCGCCCCACCGTCTATCTCGCTCTTATCATAAACCAATGGGAACACATTCATGTGGCCATAATGGTTGGGGCTGATTTCATCACCGATTATTGTTGCAACCTTTCCTTCCGGGATAATACCTTTCTCTTCCAGATCTTTTACAATCGGACCGTAATCGACCAACCAGTCATGATCTGAAGATTGCAAAACATCCATCCCCTCCGCTATTGCCGCAAGACCTCGACGTTCCGATGGAAGGCCGCTATCCGGAGATGGAATTGAATGAAGGTGAAAATCGGCCGAGATCCATCCCGGCGTCTTGATGAGCCTCTTCAGTGAAATATTTTCTATCCTTATATTCGAATTGGCCGAGACGGTAACGTTCTTGATCACCATGTCATATTCAATTCCGTGAGAGAAGACAAACGCATATTCGCCGGGCTCGAGTTTAAATGAGGAAGGACCATCCAGGCCGACACCACCCTTGGCATTTATATACTTCACATCCATAATTCCCCACGGACGCTCAAAGATCCACGTGTCTTCAAAATTTCCGGCACCGTGAGTCGTTGCGTATTCGGCGCCCGCATGTAAGTCCGGGCTTGGATCAAAACCGACAATTGTAAGTCTTGCCGAAATATTCTCCTTGGTCTCTTTATCAACAATGGCACCGGCAATTTCCACCGTTCCGCTGAAGCCCAAGGTACATTTAATATTATTCTGATCTATTACCGTAACATCTACCGACGAAGGTGTGCATGTTCCGGCCACATTGGTGCCGGATTTGTGATAGCCCTCTTTATCAACAAAGATATTATATTTACCTTTTCCAAACGCCTGCGCAAATGAATCCACCCCTGTTGAAAGACTTCCGGAGAATGAGCCATCACTCTTGGTACGGTATACAATGACCGTCATGTTCGTCTCATCCTGAATCACAACGGTTGCGCCACTGACCGGAATTCCGTCTTCATCCACAACTTTTCCGGATATCTTACGTGTGGGGATATCGAGAGCCTTCAGACCCGCGTCAAAGACACTGCCTGCGTTGCTGTCTCCGACTGCGAGATATTCCGTAACGGTCTTTGTGCCCTGAGGCGGAACTCTAAAGTTAATTTTCAGCCCATCAGGTCCGGCCAACGGAAATAGGTTCAGGAATTCTTCTCCCAAGAGGACTCCTGAAACTCCGGAATATGTTAGAGAAGTGGATATATTTCTGATCCTCTCCGTTTCCTGAATATCTCCGACGCCAGTGAGCATTTTTTGCGCATCGACGGCTGAATTCTGTACGGTGTAAAATTGGTGTACATCATAGAAATAACCATATGAAACATCTACACCCTGAAACGGGACATAGATGATTGAATTTGTATCACCGGTAATCTGCGCCGTCGGTTGAGGGGTAAATCCCTGTTTGGGAACCAGTGTCTGTACTTGGCCACTTCCATTCACAAACTGACCAATTGGAAAGGACGCCGCTTCATCTCCGTTATTTTCATACGTGGTTTCAATTTTTACGTAATTCTTCCCCGGCTCCAGCGTATAGTCTGTTATAACCTCAATACTCATTCCTTTAAGGTCATCATATGTGGAGAATGGATCCATTGCATCGTCCATCCTCGGCGAATAATATATTGTCTGATCGGTCAAGGCCTTGGCAATTGGTGCGATAAAATCGAGATCTAGGTAGTCAAGCACGTCAATATGACCAAACGCCCGCAACTTTTTTGCACCGCCATCAGCGCCATCCCGCAAAACCTTGAAATCATAATAATCGACTGTCCACTCAATATTAACCAGCGGACACATCTTTCCAAAATTGTCCTGACCCGCACCCGATCTTTTTATGTCGGCATCAATTATCACCCCGCCGAATGGGCAGGCCTGCGCATATTTGGATTGCTGTTGTATAATCACGCTTATTTTGTCATTTGAGAGAAGCATGTCGCCGACACGTCCCTGAGCCAGAGGCCCGCCGATGAGCTGATCCGAATCTGTTATCGTAAAAGCATTTTCTTTAACGACGACATCCGGATT
>CAZTCA010000151.1:0-3565 GCA_964612405.1 uncultured Pseudomonadota bacterium | reverse complement strand
TCTTAGCTCCGTCTTGTTAAAAATCAGGACAGTATTAATTCGGCAGGTAATCGCGTTTGCTCGTCAGCCGGCAGTGGCATGGCGTTCTCCTCGCTCACATGAGACACCAGGGGTCAGACCCCCAGCGTCTCATATCTCTGAAATGAGACGCTGGGGGTCTGACCCCTGATGAGAACCATTATAGACATTGTTAAGCGGTATCTGCGGGTCGCGGAATAATGCTTGCAGAGGCCCGTTCTGCATGATAAGCTCCACTTCTACATGCGAAAGATCCCGTGGATAATAGTAATAGCGCTCCTTTTAACGTCTTGCAGGCCGGGAATGGTCTCCCCCAAAACCGCTCATAACCACCCGGATTTTCTAAATAAACAGTCTTGGGAGATAGCCCGTGAAAAATCGGTTCTGGCACGCTCGGAGAAAGATATTGTAAACCGAGCTGTGATTGCCAAAGAAGGAATGGCCTTCGCAGATTCCTGTGTTATGAGGACGCCGGAAGAGTCGGCCTGTTATTATTACAGGGCAATCAACACGAATATCTATATCAGGGCAACAGGAAAGAAACATGAGGAGCGCAAACTAAAAACTATCATCAGTGATTTAAAGAGAGTTATTGCACTGAATGATAAATTTGATCATGGCGGGGCCTATCGCAATCTTGGAAGGCTCTATTCCGAAAATGGCCTGAAGGACACGCTCACCGCGATATCCTATCTTGAGAAAGCGGTTCAAACCGATGCAAACTATCCGGAA
The DNA here is from genome assembly GCA_964612405.1 of uncultured Pseudomonadota bacterium. GTDB lineage: Bacteria > UBA10199 > UBA10199 > 1-14-0-20-49-13 > CAZTCA01. The sequence goes on along the minus strand of CAZTCA010000151.1, from coordinate 2,815 downwards.
AATCATATATACCTCGCGCAGGCAATGTTGGATGCCGGAATGAAAGAAGAGGCAAGAGAACATTTGAAGGATTCAATTTCTCTTGTCTCTCAATGGAAGACAAATGACGGTTACCCGATTTGGGTTGAGACAAATAAAGCAATTTCGCAAAAACTAGATTAGGCCCGCTTAGCGGCAGGCTTGCCTACCGATGGGTAGGCGGGAGGATTTTATGGCATCAGTAAACAAAGTAATTCTGATTGGAAATTTGGGAGCAGACCCTGAAGTGCGCTTTACCGGAAGCGGTCAATCGGTCGGTTCTTTCAGGATTGCAACAACCGATTACTGGCTGGACAAAAACAAGCAGAAACAGGAACGGACAGAGTGGCATCGCATTGTCGTGTGGGGCCGCCAGGCCGAGACCTGTAAAGAATACTTAAGCAAAGGCCGCCCTGTTTATGTTGAAGGCCGCCTGCAGACGCGTGAGTGGACAGATAAAGAGGGAAATAAACGCTATACAACTGAAATCGTCGCGCAGAGAGTTCAATTCCTTGGCGCAGGCACAGGCGCCGGCAGCGGCAAGCGCAAAGAGGACTCCGACCATTCTTCTGATTCCCCTACCCCAGGTTTTGTTCCTGATGAGAATCAGGACGTGGGAGATAGTGATATTCCTTTTTAAGGATTAAGTTACTACCATGCCTTGAACTTCACACCAACACTTCCGAAGACGGTGATGTCCACCGACGGCCCGTTTGCGTTCAGATCTTCTGAAAACCCGACTTGCCATGTTAGCCTTGGAGTTCGGAGTTCGGAGTTCGGAGTTCTGCCAAGTGCGTGCTCACCTTTGAAACCGATCTGCAAATCGAGTGGGACCGAATCCCACTGAGTCATGCCGGTGCCTTTCAACAACGGAGAGCCGCCATATATCTGCGCAACAACGGAGACCGGCTTTGAAATGGAAAATTCTGTGGCAAAAACATATGTAAAATAACACTGACGCAGGTAATTATCGAGGGGTCCGTGACCGCCGTTCACAAGATAGGCAAGATTCAAAAACCAGTGCCAGCGCTTGTATGATTTTTCAAGCGCCGCGGCGAGACCAAAGTCAATATTACCACTCCCCAAACCCTCTCCCCTGTCTCCGGACGGAATCTTGAAATAGAATAGCCATGTGACCGCGGGCTTATACTTCCCCTCCTCGACAAAGTTATGTTTGAAATCGAGGGTTATGTCGCCAATATTAAAATCCTCTTGATTGACATTATAGAGCGCTGTTCCGCCTTCGTTAAATCGATACGTAAAACTACCGTTTGGAAAAAACTCTCTTCCGCCGTTCGGAAAGTTGAAAGCATTGTGATATCTTTGCAGAAACTCATCCAGACCGCCGCCTTCGAAATGGAGAAATGGAATCTCAATTCCGACTTCCATATTATCACTGACCCCGAAGTCCACATTCAACGATGTCCTGAGCAGTTCCATGTCAAACATCAGATCTGTATTGGTGCCGATCCCATATTCAAAGATGTTGGAATAGGCGTTGTCAATCCTAAGACTGATATCCCCCTTTGAAAGGGTCTTCGCCCGCGTCGGTTCAACATTTAGAAAAAGAAGATAGATGGGACTCTGATTTCTGAGGGTAAGCGGACCGTTCGGCTCATATTCCGCGGCAAATATTGTTGATGGGGCAAGAACAGACAGCGCCAGCCAGCATAGAAGTGATCGATTTAGCATTTTTGGCTTTTACTTAATCCTTAGAGCCTGCGAAGCAGGCGTCTTAATCCTTACCACTTCTTTACAGCTTGTTCTTTGAACGGAGCCATCTCTCCGCATCCAGAGCCGCCATACAGCCGGTCCCCGCGGCGGTCACCGCCTGTCTATAGACATGGTCGGCAACATCCCCCGCCGCAAATACACCTTCGGCACTCGTCGCCGTTGAGTCATGGTTTGTGATGATATAACCGGTTTTATTCAGCTTCAGTTTGCCCTGAAAAAGATCTGTGTTCGGTTTGTGTCCAATGGCAATAAAAACACCCTCGCACTTTTTCTCTGATTTTTTGTCTGTCTTCACATTTTTAAGTATTACCGATGTCACCTTCCCTGCCGCAACGTTATTGATCTGCTCAATGACCGAGTCCAGCGCAAAGGAGATATTTTTGGTCGACTTTGCGCGATCCTGCATCGCCTTGGATGCCCGAAATTCGTCGCGACGATGTACGACCGTTACAGATTTTGCAATTCCTGAAAGATAGAGCGCTTCTTCCATGGCGGTATCCCCGCCCCCGGCCACAATCAAGTCTTGACCTTTGAAGAAGAAACCGTCGCATGTTGCGCAAGCCGAAACCCCCTTGCCGCGAAGTTCCTGTTCGGATTTAAGCCCGAGCCATCTGGCGGCCGCGCCGGTTGAAATAACCAACGATTCGGTATTATATTCAGTATCGTCCGTTCTGAGTTTGAACGGAGATTTTGCTACCGAAACTTCTGCCACATTTCCCGCAACAATCCGCGTTCCGAATCTTTCCGCCTGTTTACGCATCTCAAGCATCAGATCCGGCCCCTGAATCCCCCCCGGGAAACCGGGATAGTTATCCACATCTGTTGTTGTCATCAGCTGACCGCCCGGCTCGATCCCTTCTATCATCAAAGGTTTCAGGCCTGCCCTTGCGGCATAGATTGCGGCGGTATAACCAGCCGGTCCACTACCAAGTATTATTATCTTTTCTGTCATGGGGGTTATTCATAATATATGTGCCCTTGAAGGTCAAGAAATGAGACACCCAGTGCCTGACCCCTAGGAGCCTGTCGGGAAATTCGACTTGTCATCGCGAGGAGGCCGAAG
>CAZTCA010000150.1:0-3591 GCA_964612405.1 uncultured Pseudomonadota bacterium | reverse complement strand
AGGGTTGTATTAGCCTATTCAGGTGGCCTGGACACATCGATCATCATCCCGTGGTTGAAAGAAAACTATAATTGTGAGGTCATTGCATATTGCTCCGATCTCGGCCAAGGGGATGAATTGAGCGGTCTTCAGGAGAGGGCGAAGCTCTCCGGAGCAGATAAAGTCTATGTTGAAGATGTGAGAGAAGAATTTCTCACAGACTATGTCTTCCCGATGATTCAGTCCGGGGCCATTTATGAACGTAAATATCTGCTGGGCACCGCAATCGCAAGACCGTTGATCGCAAAGAAGATGGTAGAAATTGCCGAAAAGGAGGGGGCCGATGCACTTGCACACGGTTGCACCGGCAAAGGGAATGACCAGGTGAGATTTGAGTTCACGTTTAAGGCATTCAACCCCACTCTGAAAGTCATTGCACCGTGGAGGATCTGGGACATCAGATCCAGAGAGGATGCAATTAAATACGCAGAGGATAGAAAAATCCCTCTGACCGTTTCCAAAGAAAAGATTTATAGTCATGACAAAAACATCTGGCATCTCTCAAGCGAAGGCGGGGAGCTGGAAAATCCATGGAATGAACCTTCAGACAAGGTCCATTCGCTGACGGTAGATCCTGAAAAAGCGCCCGACACACCGGAAACGATTGAAATCTCTTTCAAGAGCGGTGTTCCGGTCAAGCTCAACGGAAAAGAGACAGACCCGGTCACACTCCTTCAGGAATTGAACAAGCTTGGCGGAAAACATGGAATTGGACGAGTCGACATGGTGGAAAATAGATTTGTCGGAATGAAATCGAGAGGTGTATACGAAACACCGGGCGGAACAATTTTATATACAGCACATCGCGAACTTGAATGTCTTGTTTTAGATTTTGATACCATGCATCACAAAGACGCGCTGGCACCAAAATATGCAGAGCTCATCTATGACGGGTTGTGGTTTGCCCCGCTCAGAGAAGCGATTGACGCATTTGTAAAAGAGACTCAGAAAAATGTCACCGGCGACGTTCGATTAAAATTGTATAAGGGGGGTTGTACGGTCCTCGGCCGCAAATCACCCTACTCGCTCTATCATGAGGAGTTTGCCACCTTTGGCAAAGAGGATGTGTATAACCAGAAAGATGCCGAAGGATTTATAAATCTCTATGGCCTGTCCATTAAGGTTAGATCGCTGATGGAGATGAGCAAAGAGAGAGACTTGACCGGCTACCGAGCACCGAATTATTCTAAATTCAAGAGGGATTAAATAATGACTTTATGGAAAAGCAGAATTAACAGCGAAATGTCTTCGGCGTTTAAAGAGATGAACAAGTCTCTTGATTTTGACATTCGTCTTTTACCGCATGAGATAAAACAGAATGTTGCATATGCAACGGCCTTAAATAAAGTAGGCGTTATTAAGAACGACGAGCTGAAAAGTATTGAAAAGGCCCTTCTCCAGATTCTGGATGAATATAACAGAGGTGAATATATTCCATTGCCCGATGAAGAGGACGTACATTCTCTTGTGGAGGCAAGGCTTACCGAATTGACAGGAGATGTCGGGAAAAAGATTCATACAGGTAGATCTAGAAATGAAGTTATTGCAACAGATATAAAAATGTTTCTTGTAGATGAGATCGGAAATATCAAAGATGCGATATCTCCTGTTGTTGCAGAAATTGTGAAACTTGCCGAAGAAAATATCAATGTCGCAATGCCCGGCTTCACGCATATGCAACACGCACAACCGATACGTCTGTCTCATTATCTCTGCTCATTTGCATATTCTTTGATCGGCGACTTTAACCGGCTTGACAGAATTCTAGAATCCGGATTGTCAGAGTGCCCGATGGGCTCCGGGTCTTTTGCCGGGAGCGCTTTCAATATCGACAGAGAAAAGATTGCAAAGGATTTGGGCTTTGCCCGTCCGACACCGAACAGTATCACGGCCGTAAGCCAGCGCGATGAGCTTCTTGAAGTTGCATCGGCTCTCTCTATATTAATGATCCATCTTTCGCGATACGCCGAAGATTTTATCATGTGGTCTACGTCCGAATTTGGCTATATCGAGCTCGGTGAAAACGTATCAACCGGAAGTTCAATGATGCCGCAGAAAAAGAATCCAGACTCGCTGGAACTTATCCGTGGGAAAACGGCCCGTGTCATTGGGAACATGCAGACCCTCTTCACGTTGCTAAAGGGGATGCCCCTCACCTATTCAAGAGATCTGCAGGAAGATAAGCCCCCTCTATTTGATTCAATTGATGAGACCAAACTGTGCCTGAATGTGTTTAAAAATGTATTTGAAACGGTAAAAATAAATAAAGAAAATATGGAATCGAAGATTGAAAACATGTTATTTGCCACTGATCTGGCGGATTATCTGGCCAAAAAAGGAGTCCCATACAGAGATGCATATGGAATAGTCGGGAACCTGACATGCGATTCTCTTGAGGCAAAAAAGGATTTTGGCGCCTACACTCTCGAAGAATTGAAACAATATTCCAAATTTTTTGAAAAAGATGTCTTCGATTGCTTCTCTGCTGAGCGCGGCATCGAATCCAGAGACATCATGGGCGGCACCGGCCCTGCATCAGTAAAGGCTCAGATAAAAGACCTGCAAGACTGGCCCTCCTAAAGCGTCAAATATATAGGTAAATCAGGCACAATATACCCACCAATCCATTTTGCGTTATAGGATGTGATTAATATTCCCCAATATTATTCAATAGATATAAAACATAAAAACTGAGTGCACTTCAAAATGATGGCATATTTTATGCTTATTATCATTATAGATCTTTTGATAATTGTTGAGAATATGTGCAAAGTTGCACTATCTCTTTGATTTATAAGCGTTATTTAAAAGGTGGTTTATGAGGCTTCTATATATAATAATAATGGTACTAACGATCGGGGTGGTATCTTACCCGGTCAATGGGGTATATCAAGAAGAGGTCTATGAGGCCGGTAATCGCGATAAACAGGCGGAGCCAGCTCCCAGGTCAGACAGCAGGCAGACGGAATTCGCATATCTGTTTGATCTCCACAAATAGTTCTCTCAGAACGACAATCTTTTCAATCGCATAATTGAGCCGACCATACTGCCCATATCCCATCTACTTCATATTTCTCTATAATATCAGACTGTTATTAATCCCTGTTCATGGGTACCGGCTTGACTCCAGTAACGATTAGTTGTAGTGTTTTTTGGGATGTTAAGTTATCCAAAAGACATGTCAGATTTGATGAATCGGTTTTGCTCAAGAATGTGAAGAAACCTGCCCAAAACACCCCTTTTATCAACAGCCTCTCCTAAAAGTATATTGACGACGTATAATTAATACTCTAAGGAGTATTCATGGTCATATACGGTGTCAACTGGGAATCCGCCGGAGCATTATCAAGGCTAAGGGATAATGAAGGCGACTTGGACGTTCTCACTGATTCCCTTGCCGTTAGCCTTGCGGACTTCAGGCGACATTACAGCGACGGCCTATACCGGACATCCAGCGATGCGGCGGCATTCTTCCATGCGGCAGGTGCAGTGTCGGCAGACGTAAGAGACGAGTTTCGGCGGATGGGTTTGGCTGCGCATGCCACGGCGGGG
>CAZTCA010000149.1:0-3661 GCA_964612405.1 uncultured Pseudomonadota bacterium | reverse complement strand
TTACCAAATCTGTTGATTTATTGATCTAGAAAAATATCTCCCCAAAAAATTAAATAAAATTTAAACTGCCGGCGATTCTCTCTTCTTCCTTCTCTGGTCCACATATTCGTCCCCTCTTATCCAAGCCGGCGTCTATGATGCGCTGACAAAATAATTTCTATCAAAAGACGATTGTTTGGCCGTGGGTGTGAAACATAACCTGCGGCCTTTTTGTTTATATAGACAGATCGTCAATGATTTTGTATAAATAGAGATCACACAAATGGGGGCATAATGGAAGATATTCAAAAACAACTTCAAATCATCAAACGCGGAGCGGTTGATCTGATCAACGAGGAAGAACTCGTTAATAAGTTGAAAAAAGGGAAGCCTCTGCGCGTGAAGGCCGGTTTTGATCCGACGGCACCGGATCTGCATCTGGGCCACACGGTTTTGTTTCAGAAGATGAGGGAATTTCAAGAGCTGGGGCATAAAGCCGTTTTTATCATCGGGGACTTTACTGCGATGATAGGCGATCCTTCGGGACGAAGCAAACTTCGTCCGCCACTTTCAGAGAAAGAGATCAAGAGCAACCTCAAGACATATATCAATCAGGCATCAAAGGTTCTTGATATGAAGAAGGCGGAGTTGACTTACAATTCAAGGTGGCTGAAAAAGATGACCTTTGCCGACGTGATCGGGCTTGCGTCTAAATACAATGTTGCGCGAATGCTGGAGCGTGATGATTTCAAAAAGAGATATCAGGCAAATGAGAATTTGAGTGTTCACGAATTTTTATATCCCCTGATGCAGGGTTATGACTCAGTTGCGGTGAAAGCGGATGTTGAGCTTGGCGGAACGGATCAGATATTTAATCTGCTCGTGGGGCGCGACATTCAAAGCGCCTGGAATCAGGAGAAACAGGTTGTGTTGACCATGCCTCTACTTGTGGGGACTGACGGCACACAGAAGATGAGCAAGAGTTATGGAAATTATATCGGCATAACCGAAGCGCCGAAAGAGATGTTTGGAAAGGTCATGTCGGTATCGGACGAGCTGATGTGGCAGTATTATGAATTATTGAATGTTGATTGCGCGAATATTGCGGGACTCAAGAGTGGTCATCCGATGGATGCCAAGAAAAATCTTGCCCAAAAGATAGTTGAGCGTTTCCACGGCCCAAAGCAGGCCGTTGCGGCCGGAGCGGAATTTGAGAAGATATTTTCGAAAGGCGGAACTCCGGATGACATGCCATTGCACAAGACATCACAGACCAATTTGATTGAAGTTATAGCGGAGGCCGGTCTTGTATCAAGCAAGTCTGAAGCTCGTCGAATGATCCAGCAGGGCGGGGTGTATATAGATGATGAAAGAGTTGCAGATATTAATCATTCATTTGCAAAAGGTGAATACGTTATTAAGGTTGGGAAGAGAAAGTTCTGTAAAGTTAGGATTAAGGATTAAGACGTAAGACGCCTTCTTTCAAAAAGATTCCAATATCAAAAATTCCAGCGCTCTCTCCTGCGGCCAGAACGTGGTCGAAGGACAGTCATTTGCCGTATGATATGACGAATAGACCACGCGTCCGCCGTTCTCTCCGATATCCATTGATATGCTTAAAGGCCGATTCAACTGGCCGTCAACAGATGTAGAGCCTGATGACAGCCAGACCGTCGGGCTGTAACCTGTATGTGCAGAGACCATGTGGGTCCAGTTGGTGAGCAGACCGCCCAGAGGCATTAATTCTGAATCGAGCAGGGCGCCTGTAATTGTATCCTGCGAAGCCGTATAGTTGCAGTCAACTTCCGGATTCCCCGGCGTGCTCGTGTCGTGGCTGTTCACGTCAACACTGGCAAGCCACGTCTTCATTCCGTTAGAATTGATCAATGCTTCATATTGTTCGCCACCGTTTCCGCCCTGTGCGGCATTCAACGCTCCGGGCGTGGTCGCAATATCCGGATCATCTTCAAACTTCATTGCATACGGAAATGTCTGTTCGATAAAATCATAAGAAAGGTCTGTGACAAAGAGCCTTCCGCCGGCATTCACATAATTCTGCAGAGCGGTTTTATAAGTTACGATATAGCTTTCATAAGCATTGCCGCAATTGATGAAGATTATGTCATAAACCGGTTCACCGTTTGTGACCAGCGGATAGAGGCCGGTGATATATTTTTCCCAGGTATAATAGACGAGGCTGTTCTCTTCAGATGTGGTGGAGCCGTTTCCGTCTATTATAGATAAATTGGTCTGATACTCAGAGCCATAAACAAAACTTCCGCTGTCAGGATCGATTCTGCCGTAGTTTCCATTAACATCATCTGTTGAATCTCCATCTGCCATCTTGGCGAGCACGTCTTCCATTCTGTCGAGATCTCCTGTGACGACCGCAATCTTCGGCCACGATGTGACAGTAGTAGACGCTCCAACAGTTGTATATGATGTATCGATCACACAAATATTTTCAGCGCAACTCAACGGAACAATTATTCTGAGAGTCCCTTTCTGAATTATTATTTGTGTCGGATTCACGTCAAATCCGGTCGTGTCTAAAATAAATGAACCATCTGTCGCCGTGCATGTTGCAATCAAAACTTCATCTTCAACCGGTGCGTCTTCACAAATTGTTCCGTCACTTGCAACAAGGCCCTGCAAAAATGTTCGCGTTGCAGATGCCGAGCCGGCAGTTGCAGTGACGCCAGGGATATAAACAGTTGCACCGGCAATTGTTGTTCCGGCAATTGTCACAACAGTTCCCGAAACTTCTTCAGATCCATTCAAGCCAGTTCCTTCCGTTGTATCTTCAGGATCCGGCACCGCAGTTGTTCCCGTTTCATCATCGCTTTCTGTTGTTGAGGATGTGTCAGTGATATCAACACACGCGGCCATCAAAAAAATCATCATAATTGGCAGAAATATCTTCTTCATATGTTGATGATATCATTAAATATGGGGCTGTGAAATGTATATTAATTGACGGTACATATAGCAGTATAAAACATATTGATATTATTGATGTTATTTAGGGCTTGACAATCTATACTATTTTACGTAAAAGCCACCTTCGCGTTGCGGCACCATCTTTAAAGAGTTGTATTAATTGGAAAAATTTAACCAACTCAGCGGTGAGAGAAAGTCCAAAGCTTGCCGACGGGGTTTTGCAGTCTTAAATTTTTTTGTTCGTTGAAAACTTAATAGGAGAGAGAAAAAAAGTTTGTGAGAGTTTCAACTGAGTAAAGTTAATTAACGCCTAACGTCATGGCGTTATAAGTTTAACTGAAGAGTTTGATTCTGGCTCAGAACGAACGCTGGCGGCGCGCTTAACACATGCAAGTCGAACGGGAATTAACTCCTTCGGGAGTTATAGTACAGTGGCGCACGGGTGAGTAACACGTAGGTAATCTGCCCTATGCTGTGGAACAACTCCGGGAAACCGGAGCTAATTCCACATAACCAAGCACTCTTTAATTGTTGTTGATTTGGGACATGTTGGGGTCAGACCCCGGATCTGACAGCCATTAAAGAGTGCTTGAAAAGATGGCCTCTATTTATAAGCTATCGGCACTGGATGAGCCTGCGTATCATCAGCTTGTTGGTGGGGTAATGGCCTACCAAGGCAACGACGATTAGCTGGTCTGAGAGGACGATCAGCCACACTGGAACTGAGACACGGTCCAGACTC
>CAZTCA010000148.1:0-3685 GCA_964612405.1 uncultured Pseudomonadota bacterium | reverse complement strand
AATCTCCACAGACAGGTGATGCACAACGCAAAAAATCGGGGCAAACCCAAATCAAAATCTGCCAAAAAGGTTATTTCTGAATTGAATCCAGATATTAATGTAAAGACTTATGATGAACGATTGACCTCGTCGAATGTATCCGAAATTTTTGATGGCTACAATCTGGTTGTTGATTGCGTAGATAATTTTGAAACGAGATATATTGCGAATGCGGAATGTGTCAAGAAAAGGGTCCCTTATATTCATGGAGCCATCTTGAGATATAAGGGGGAGGTTGCCATTTTCGATTCCAAGACTGGCCCGTGTTTCTCATGCATATTCCCGGAGCCGCCGCCGGAAAGCATTGCTCCGAAAGGGTCAGAGGCCGGGATATTGGGGACCATGGCGGGAGTCGTGGGTGTGATTCAGGCACATGAAGCCATTAAATATATAGTCGGCTTCAAAAAAACCCTCACGGGAAAACTCTTGATATTTGATGGGCTTGAGTGCACAATGAGAACCCTTGAATTAAGAAAAGATCCAAACTGCGAGGTCTGCTCATGATAGGAATAAAAAAAGTGACACGCCCGGACGATCTGACCGCTTGGGAGAAGACCTACATCCCGGAGATAATTCGCGGCCTTTATATCACAATCAAACATTTCATAAGGAACCTCTTCAAGCCCTTTGACAGAATGACGGTTGAATTTCCGGAAAAGAAAAAAGAGATCCCTTACGGTTATCGCGCAGAGCACAGGCTGATGAAGAGGCCGGACGGGAGCGTCAGATGTACCGCCTGTATGTTGTGCGCAACTGCCTGTCCTTCCGACTGCATCTCTATTGTGGCGGAGGAATCTGAAGATAAGACCATTGAGAAGCGCGCAAAAGAATATACCATTGATGAACTGCGTTGTGTGTTTTGCGGCCTGTGTGTGGAGGCGTGCCCGTGCGATGCGATAAGGATGGACACATACAAGTATGAAAATGCCTCCTTCGCGAGAAAAGATCTGATTTATGATAAGGACAAGCTTCTGGAGAATCATGCCGAAGGATCCAGTCCCTATTCCACGGCTCTATAATTATGGCTAAAGATTATTATCAAACTCTGGGCGTTTCAAAAAATGCCTCCGCGGATGAAATTAAAAAGGCATACAGGCGCCTTGCCAGACAATATCATCCTGACATGAATAAAGGTGAAAAAAAGGCGGAAGAACGTTTCAAAGATATCTCCGAGGCGTATGATGTCCTTTCTGACCAGCAGAAAAGAAAACAATATGACATGTTCGGCGGAGCACCTTTCGGTCAATCCGGAGGTCAGGGTCAGAGCGGCTTCAGATGGCAACAGCAATCGCCCGGTGGCGGCGGATCACAGCGTTTTTATTCAAGCACAGACGGCTCAACATTTCAGGGCGGCTTCGGAGATATGGGTGATATATTTTCCGAATTGTTCAATATGGGCGGGGTCAAGCAGGGGAGATGGAATTTTCGCGAACAGCCGGAAGAGAATATTCGGGAGGCCCGTAAAGGAACCGATACCTTCACAACAATTGAAATAGATTTCATGGAAGCGGTTGAAGGGACGAAGGCGCGGCTTGAAATCAGGCGCGGAGATAGCTCAGAAAAGATTACGGTAAAGATTCCGGCCGGCGTTGATAATGGTTCCAAGGTGAGGATCGCCGGCAAGGGGCATCCGGGGTTCAACGGTGGCGGGCCGGGAGATTTGTTTATTAATATCAGAATTAAAACGCATCCGATCTTCTGGAGAGAAGACGCAGATATCTACACAGAAGTTCCGATCACGATTTATGAATCTATTCTTGGCGCATCCATAGAGGTCCCAACGGTGGACGGCCACGCAAAGATGAAGGTCCCATCATCTACAGAGAGTGGTCAGAAATTCCGTCTCAAGGGAAAGGGGGCCCAGTTCCTCGGCAAGAAGGGAAAGGGGGACCAGTATATTATTGTGAAGGTAGTCCCGCCTAAAGAGATGGATAAAAAAACACGCCAGATTTTTGAAGACCTGGCGCGCGAGAGTCCTTATTATCCAAGACATGCCTAAAAAATTACCGTCCGTTATATATACGAGCGGCGCTGAGGCAATAACCACCGCCATAGAGCGTGCAGTCGTTTCTCTTTTTTGAGTACGCATCAAGAATTCTCTCAAAGAACGCACTTTCTTCAACACTTTTCGTAGAGTTGTCAGTTTTGGAAGCAGTGGGAACGCATGGATCCCCCGTGTTCTCCCAGACAAAATACATATCTCCGTGCATTTCAATTTCGCCTGACAGCGGTTTGTCCCCCTCACACCAACACTTCTCTCTCAACACATTGCGCACCATCCGCTGCTTCCCGATGCTTTGAACCAATCTTGTCCACTTTGTGCATTTTCCGGAGTCAGTTGCGGCCTCATTTGAACTGCATAGCGCTCTTAGATCTGCGTTATCTTTTGCCAGATCTGTAAAGTTTTGACGCGCCTCCATTAGGGCATCATTTGCATCAAGAAGCTCGGGCGCCGTCTTTGCTTTTGCGACGCGAGATTCTGCAACCTGAAGTCTGTCCCAGGCGGCCTGTGCCATAAGTGATACTGCACCCAAATTCTCAGCCGAACATTCTACTTTTCCGTTTCCCATCATTTCTCCCTTTCGTTTATAATGAAGCCTCCATGATTGCCTTTTCACACAATGCACCGGTATCTTCTCATCCAAAATCTACTACCGCGAGATTGCTTGTGATTTTCGTGTTTAGAGGTTCTTCATTGTCACAGTGACATTCTTCTTTAGTCGAGGTTGTCTTATTGAATGCAATAGGACGATATTTTTGATTCCGCCAAATACTGCAATTGAGAGGGGCATTTGGTGAAAGCCCGCATATTTTTCTTAATGCAACATCGGTCTTCACGGCCTGTAGATAAGCAATCAAGGTTTCTTGTTCTGTCGGTAGTGCATCTAAATACTCCGATGCATTGGCTGCAGATTTCAGGTTTTCATATGCTTCGGAATAATTACTTCCTATCAATTCAACAGCCCTATCCATCTCGCCTAATTTTTGAGGGGTACATAGCCTGTCTTTCAATGCCTCCAATCGGGCAACGGAATCTTCCGGCACAACACTCCAATCTCCAAGTTCTTCACGTTCAGCAACCTTTGCATCTAGCATTGCCAGCGCGGCTGTCATATCCTTATCGTAAACTTTAACTTCAAATGTAAACGTGCGGGAATCGGTCTCCATCCTTCCATTCGGGAGGCTGACACATGTTTTATCCACCATTCTACTGCAGTACTCGGTCTCTGACTCAACCGTACGCGTCATCTTCACTTTCCTTGTGAGAACTCCGGTCACCTGCCGACCATCATCTGCTTGCACTACGGGACCGACATTTCCCACTATTGTTGGTTGACAACCTCCGCCCATATCAGTCTCCTTTCCTTTGGGTTCATATAACGCTTTTTGGATTCAGATTGTCGGTCATATAAGCAATATACGTACCAACTAAAAACCATTATATTTTATATAGATAGCTTTTTGGAATATGGAGAAAGTGTTTTATTTACCGAACACCGGACAAGATAATGTTCTAATTTCAGTACTTTATGTCATTGCGAGCACCGAGTAAGGTCGAGAGGCGAAGCAATCCAGTGTAACTAATCGAATTCACTAGGAGCCTGTCGGGAAATTCGACTTGTCATCGCGAGGAGGCCGAAGGTCG
>CAZTCA010000147.1:0-3692 GCA_964612405.1 uncultured Pseudomonadota bacterium | reverse complement strand
TCGACCTTCGGCCTCCTCGCGATGACAAGTCGAATTTCCCGACAGGCTCTATTTAATGCCACTAATGTTAGAAATAATTACGGACGCAATCTTGGACTTTGTAGACCGGCCAATTTTAATGTTTTTAGAATGTGACAGTAGTTGGATTGATGAGGTATCGCGGTTGACGACAGATGCGTGATTTGCAATCATTAAATCGCATTTTTTTAACCTCATCTTGAATGCGGCGTTCTTTACTATGTTTTCAGTTTCAAGTGCAAACCCCACAAGGATCTGACCCTTACGTTTGTTGGAGCCCAGCCATTTGAGAATGTCGGAGTTCTTCTTGAGTTCAAGTCGGCAGGTCGGCAGGTCGGCAGGTCGGCAGGTTTTCTTTATTTTATGTTTAGAAAATTTACTCGGTCTGAAATCCGCAACAGCGGCCGCCATTATAATGATGTCTGCAGATTTATAAGATGCCTTCACTTTTTTAAACATCTCCTCTGCAGAAACAACGTCAATTCTCTTCACGCCGCGTGGTGTTTTCAGGTTAACCGGCCCGCTGATGAGCGTGACCTTCGCGCCGGATCTCTTCGCGGCCTCTGCCAGTGCAAACCCCATCTTTCCCGACGAATCGTTTGAGATATACCTTACGGGATCGATATATTCACGGGTTGGTCCGGCGGTTATCAGGACTTTTTTGCCTTTAAGTGGCTTCATTTCTTTGTCATTGCGAGGAGCTTCTGGCGACGAAGCAATCCAGTGCAATCAATTAATTTCACTGGATCGCCGCACCCCTCGCTCTTACTCGGGGTTCGCGATGACGTGCTCCACTGTACTCACAATCTTTTTCAAATCTGCAAGGCGACCCACGCCCCTATACCCGCAGGCGAGCTCCCCCTCTTCGGGATCGATGAAGTAATATTTCAGGTTCTTTAGGTGTTTGATATTCCCCTGAGTGATCGGATTTTCCCACATATTGACGTTCATTGATGGAGCAAAGACAACGGGCGCCTTTGTAGCGCATATAGTTGTAGAGAGCAGATCATCGCAGATACCGTGCGCAACTTTGGCAATTGTATTGGCTGAGGCCGGAGCCACCAGCAATAGGTCTGCCATGTCAGCAAGGGAGATATGTTGAGTTGCTGGTTGCTGGTTGCTGGTTGCTAGCGATTGAAACATGTCTGAATATACCGGATTGTCGGAGAGAGTTTGCAGTGTGAGAGGTGTTACGAAATGTTCGGCCGCTTTTGTAAGGATTACATGAACATCGGCCCCGGACTTTACCAGCTCGCGCGTCAGCTCACAGCACTTATATGCCGCGATTCCGCCTGTGATCCCCAGAACTATAGTCTTTCCTTTCAGCGTCATGAGTGGCCCAATACTGTCAATTATACATCTTGTCAACAGACCACTTTTTGCGTATTGGAATGGCATTCACATGCTACTCGTTATCGACATAGGCAACACCAGCACGACGTTCGGGCTTTTTGACGGTAAGCGTCTCATAAAAAACTGGAGAGTGGCCACGAATAATGTCTGCAGGTCTACAGGTCTACAGGTCTACAGGTCGGCACTGAAAAATATTAATGGAATTATTATTTCTAGTGTTGTCCCAAAAGTCGATAAGCCAATAGCTTCTACCTTAAAAAAGGTGACCGGAATCAAGCCAGTCTTTGTTAATTATAAAAATGCAGGGGTCAAGATCGGATATCCAAAGCCAAAAGAGATAGGTGCGGATAGGCTCGTTGCAGCTGTAGCTACAGTCGAAAAATTTGGATCACCCTGTATTGTAATAGATTTTGGGACTGCAACTACTCTGGATTATATCGATAAAAACGGCAGATATCTAGGCGGCACAATTGCCCCCGGCCTCGGGCTTGCCAACGAACTTCTTTCAGATGCGGCTTCTCGGCTTCCGCGTGCAGATATTATCATCAGCAAGAAGATGATACCAAAATCGACAAAAGAGGCGATGCAGTCCGGCGTTTATCAAGGATATATTGGTTTGGTCGAGCGTCTTGTAAAGAAGACGATAGAGGAAGTGGGAGGGAGACCAAAGATTGTTGCAACCGGTGGTTATGCAAAGCTCATTTCAAAAGGAACGCCGTTCATCAAAAAGATCGAACCAAATCTCACATTGGAAGGTCTAAGAATTATCTGGAACAAAAACCCTGGTACGTTGGTATGTTAGTATGTTAGTGTTTTGGTGTAATACTAAAATACCAACACACCAAAATACCAACATACTGTCTTAGGATAGACTCTTAAACAACTTCGCAATTACGGGATGGACAACCTTGCCGTTGTGAATCTGCAGTCCGTTTGCCAGATCCGGATATTTACTAACCGCCTGATCAACTCCCAGCGGTGCCAGCTTTCTGATATATGGCAGTGTTGCAGTGGTTAGTGCCTCAGTTGAAGTCATTGGCGTCAATGCAGGCATATTCGGAACGCAGTAATGGATAACACCGTATTTGATGAAGATCGGATTTTTGTGTGAAGTCGGCTTTGCCGTTTCAACGCATCCGCCTTGATCGATCGCGACATCTACAATGACTGAGCCGGGCTCCATTGTCTGAATCATCTTCTTGGTCACAATTTTCGGCGCCTTATCTCCGGCAACGAGGACTGCTCCTATTATAAGATCGGACTGTTTAACCCATGCGGCAACATTTTCCGGAGTAGAGAAAATCACCTTGGCCCTTCCTTCAAACTTGCTGTGGAGACGTTGCAAGCGATCCTTATTGATATCCACTATCGCTACTTCGGCTCCCAAGCCTATGGCGACCTCGGCGGCGTTAACACCAACAACACCTCCGCCCACAACCGTTACAACACCTTTCTTTGTGCCGGTCACTCCTCCCAAGAGAAGCCCTTTGCCGAGTTTCTTTGCGCGGTGAAGCAGTCGTGTCCCGATCTGCGTTGAAACTTTTCCGGCGACTTCACTCATTGGAATAAGCAGGGGAAGTTTTTCATCCTCTAGCTCAACTGTTTCATAACCGATGGCAGTAACCTGTTTTTTGCAAAGCTGTCTTGCAAGCTGGGGAACACTTGCCAGATGAAGAAATGTGAAGAGGATTAATCCCGGCCTGAAAAATTTGAATTCACTTGGAAGCGGCTCCTTGACCTTCACTATCATGTCGGCCATCTTCCAGGCACGTGCCGCCTGCGGAAGTATTGTGGCTCCGGAGTCGCGGTATACGCGATCTGTAAATCCACTCAAAAGACCCGCATTCTTTTCAATTAATACTGTATGACCTTCTCGAATTAATGTTGAAATGCCTTCGGGTGTGATTGCTACTCTAGTTTCACCCTCTTTAATCTCTTTTGGTACGCCGATAATCATCGAAACCTCCCAATTTCTATGCCCCTCTAAAGTCGCGGCGTCTATAGCAGGTGGAAAAATAAAAGGCAAGGGCTCGTCTGGAACCCCATTAAATAGTCAATAAAATCAATAAGTTATGTAAATAATTGGATTGTGACACCCTGCGTATTGGAATTTTAGCAACAATTGCTATAGAGGACCGATAACGTCAGGGATAATTACAGCTTATGAAAAATATACAACGATACATAATTCTTACACTTTTATTGTGCATTACGGCTTGCAATGATGCCGGAAGTCTGGGCCCGAATCCGGATGTCGTCGTTAAAGAAAATGCTTTTACGATAACAGATTCGGATCAGTTCATCGGCGGGCCTCTGGCTCA
>CAZTCA010000146.1:0-3695 GCA_964612405.1 uncultured Pseudomonadota bacterium | reverse complement strand
CTGACCGGCTGGATACACTGCTTGTTCGTTGAATCAATCGTATTTACACTGGTGCAGTCGCCATCGCCGCAAATTTCTTCATTATCATCAAGTCCGTCTTTATCAGTATTCTTGTCGGCGGGGTTGGTCGGAATTGTCATATATACTTCATCGCCATCAAGAATGGTGTCTCCATCCGTATCCGGATTTAATGGATCTGTTTCGGTCTTTCCAATACCATTAATTCCAAGAACCATAGTCAGTTTTCCGTCCAAGTTTCCATCAACAATGAAATCTTCCTGACAGTCTTTGAGACCATCACCATCTCTATCAACGAAACATGAAAGTATTGGTCTTGAAACGAAGGTCTGCAAGCTACCCGCGCCCTTTCCGAATGGATTGTCATCTAAATAATCGGGCTTTCCGTCCCCGTCCGTATCTGCTGTATATGGGTTGAGGTATTTCGATTTTAGATCGCCTGGAATATCATCATAACACATACCTGTTGGGTTCTCAACACAGTCTGGAATCAGATCCCCGTCTAAATCTTCACAGGCCTGCGATATCACTTCCCAAGGCTCATCAAATAATGCATCTTTAATACCTACTGGTGATCCGTCAGCCGCCAAATCCAGCCACTTGACATCTACTGCCAACAACACCTCGTCCGCAATTTCAGGTAAACATGTATAAAACTTTCTGCAAGCCTCTTGCGTAGAAGCCTCCGGAATCTCAGGACAAGCGTCTTTGCTATCGCTTATTCCATCGCTATCTGTGTCCACCACGCCAATTCTAGACTCGCCACGGCTCGCATCGTATACTCCGTTAAAGTTACTTTTACCACTGACAGACGAGTTTCTACACTCCATCAATGCAACCGTTTCGCCAGCATTGACCTTGCCATACACAAAATCATATCTAACGGCAGTAGAACCATTTATCCTGTACCATTGGAAGCCAACACCGACATTCCTTTCGTCACTGTTCATTTGGCTCGTACAATCGATAAATGAGCTTTCGCCGGTCTCTTCATTTGTAACGACATAAGGCTGGTGCCCTATCGCGTTGAAATAATAGAGATATGCCTTCTGTTCTTTTCTGAATGTGCGTGCCCTGTCTTCAATGCCGTCATTCTTACCATCACCATCACAGTCCTTCAGTAGCGCACAATTTAACAAATCAACGCTAGTTCCAATCTGGATAGAACCATCTTGTAAATCTGGTATTCCATCGCCATCGCTATCTGCCTCAAACCAGCATGTCTCGCCCAAATTCTTATCACAATCGCAGTTTCCATTTTTATCTTCGTCATTATCATAAATTCCGTCCATGTCAGAATCGTACTGATATCTTGAGCCGTCCGGAATCTTACCTTTTCCGAAACCGGGGATCTTGCTCTTACATTCCTGAACTGTGGCAAAACCTTTCCATCCCGGGATGCCTTTTACTCCGCCCGGTGATACACCACCTGCGCCTGTAGCAGTGGGAGGCGTATCGCCCAGAGCATCGGCACATTCAAGTCCAGCATCTCCAACCTTTAGATAGTCTTTCAAGAAATAGAGGCTACTGGCCTGACCGACTGCCAACTGTGCATCTGAAGTTCCAATTTCCGGAACAAAAAATATCTGCGAAACTCCCGAAAATTCCGGTTTTGTTGTATCAAGCTGGAACCAGAACTGCCCGGCCTCTTCACCGCTGGTATTAATACCAAAGGAGCAACCACCCTGAGTTATGCATTCATTTATCGAATTGACATATGTTATAAACTTGACATCCACTCCGCCGCCGCTTTTTGGGAATGTTCCATACATCTGGATACGTTTTACGGTATCAAGAAAATTATTAGGATCACACATCTCTGACTGGTTGGTCAAATTTGCCTTTGTTATTCCACCACTAACATAATACACGCCCGCGCCGTCACCTGTCTCCATCATCTGAGACAGAACGACTTTTGCATCTACATTTGAGAATATGCTGTGGCCTTCAGGGATGAGGCTCAGATTGAGCTGTGTCGCCGCACCTGCAGCAAAAATTGCCAAACCGTTCTCATCCGTGCCGGTTACTTTGGCCGAGCTTCCTTCAACATAATTGTATGAATCATAGCTACTGGAGAACATCTTTATGCCGTAACCCTCTGCCGACTCAATATTGTCAATCTTGACATTTGAAAGAATTCTATTGTTTTTACCATTTTGCCCAACGGCTATTGCGTTGAATAAATTGTCTTTAATTGTAACGCCATTTACAACGTTATTGCTCCCAAGAATGCATATTCCCTGCGCAGGTCCGTTTAACAATAACAGATTTTTCAGTGTAACATTGTTGGAATCGACAACAAATGCACAGTGAGTCTTTGCTTCATCTTGTGTCATGGCGGCTCCAGAGCCTGGGGCCTTCATATTCTCAAGATGAACCTCCGTCTGCGCAGCCTCTAAACTTCTAATAGTAAGATCAAGGGAGCTTGTCTGAATAAGGAGAGGATAATCAAGATAGATCTTATCCGTTGCAATTATGATCTCCTCTTGACAGTGCTGAGCGTACAGATCGGTCTGGTTAGCATACCAGATGGCTGTTCTCAGCGAAATGCCATACTCGCCTGACGAGCTGTCATAAGGGTTTGTGACCGTACAGGTCGTTTTAGTTATGCCGTCTTCCACCGCTATTGCTTGTCCGGAATAGACAAAAATAGCTGTGATCAGCATGACCTTTGTGACTATTTTCACGATTCTATTGTTCATAATTACTCCTTATATGTACATTTCCCCCCGGAAATATTCCTTTTATTTGACTACATTTTTTGTATAAATTTCACCAAAATAGACTTTTACGCCGAGCAGAGCAGAACCACCGCGAGGGCCAAAGTATTGATCATTTCCCTCCCATATAGTCTTCTTTTCAACCGCGAATTCATAACTACCCCTGAGAAATACTTCAAATTTAGGAGTAGCCATATACCCTACGCTTCCATTCAATTCCAACGAATGAGTCGGACCGCTAAATTTTCCAATTCCCAGGCCGGCAAGCATGTCATCCACATAGGAAAAGTTGTACATTACACCAGCGTATAGCTTGAATCCTTTTCCGACAAAACTTCCGGCGTGGAGACCGGCTTTAGCACCATATAAGTTTCCACTTGAGAATCCGTTAATACCGCTGGGAGATTTCCCTCTTGCGAAACGGAATAATGCAGAGCCACCCACAAAGGCTCCATTTGCAAAAAGATATTCACCGCCCGCGCCGGCCTGAACCGTCAAATCTGTATGCGAATTGCTTGCGCCTGGTGTCGTATATGAGGAATCACTGCCAACGCTTTTCAAGCCAGAACTTATAGCTGATGTTCCATTGCCGAGATCAACAGGTCCGGCAGACGTGCCGCCCATGTCGTTTGCGACACTGCCAACGCTAGTAGCAGTACCATCACTTGGACTAGCATTTCCAAACGAGCTAGCAAAATCTACACCAACTGCAACTTCCGTAAAACCGTGAAAGCCTACATCATAAACATATTCGCTCGTAGTATCAGGAGGTGGATTTTGATCTGCAGGAGCTTCAGGAATTGGATCGGCAGAAGGAACGGGCGACGTAATTTCGGGGTCCCTAAACATACCCTGCATTGCCGCTTCCAATTTTTCCGGCGTCATTTTGTCACACTCGTCAATTTTAGCGCATGCCGCGGCTTTGAATTCATCAAATGCCATCGCTTTGCCTTCGAA
>CAZTCA010000145.1:0-3705 GCA_964612405.1 uncultured Pseudomonadota bacterium | reverse complement strand
CAGGATGCCCTGCTCCTTGGGGGCCTTCTCTATATAACTGTGTACGCCACGAAAGATTACGAGGGCAATCCAATCAAGATCAGCGGCAATCCAATCAAGGATATATTGATATTTGATCTCGCAAACGGCAGTATCAAATCGCGGATTGATTTAACACCATACTCGAAGAACGACCAGCCAAATGCAACCATGATGATTGAAGCCGGCGGAAAGATTTATACCATTTTCCAGGACCTGAAAGGATTCACACCGGACACAAACGGCAAGGTGGCGGTCATTGACCCTGCGTTGAATGAGGTGACGGCAAAGATTGACCTCTCCTGTTACAATCCACACGATATGGTTTATGCGGAAAACCAGGGAAAACTCTTTATCGCATGTGCCGGCGATTTTATGACAACAAATGAAACCAATGCCGGCATCGAGGTATTCGATGTGATGAACCAAAAGAGCCTTGGTATCCTTATCGGGGAGGACGCGATTGGAAACAATGCCACAAAGGTGAGGATTGTATCCGACGACCTTGGCCTCGTCGCTACCAGCAATTTTAACAGCAGTGATATTTCTTTCATTGCGTCATTCAATCCCAAGACGGGCAAAATCATAGATAAGAAATTATATGGAAATGAAACCTCAAATATTGCGGACATCCTGGTCGACAAGGACGGGGTCTTATGGATTGCGGACAGAGATGCCGCAGGAAGCGGAGTGGTATGCATTGACCCGGCAACCGGCGGAATATTGGACTCAATGACGACGCTTCCGATGCCGCCGACCTCTCTTGCAACCGTGGAGATCGAAGAATAGCATGTTGGCATGCCGGTGCCACCGTAGATTGTTATGAAAAAAAGAAAAATATATATAATATTATCCATATTATTGACGATCTGTGCGTGCAGTTTACGAGTATACGAGCATACGAACGGGCGGGCGCATGAAAGAATTATTTCACTGAAGCCCAACATCACCGAGATCCTCTATGAACTGGGTCTTAGTGATAAAATTGTCGGAGTCACAACGTGGTGCGATTGGCCCGAAGAGGCAAAGAGCCTCCCCAAGGTCGCGGACTACATAAACATAAACACGGAAAAGATCATTTTACTGAAACCCGATCTGGTGATCGGCTCTGAGGAGAATAGCGTTAAAGAACCTGTTCGGGCACTGCAGGAAGCGGGCATCAACACGCTCCTGCTTCCATTTACGACAATCGATCAGCTCCTGAGCTCTATCCAGAAAATCGCCGACACAACCGGCCTCCACGAACAGGGAGTCGCCCTCGTTAATAATATCAAAAAAGATTTAACCAACGCACCAACGTACCCCTCGACTATGCTCGGGGCAAGCCAACGCACCAACGCACGAGTTTTGCTTCTGGTGGGCCATCGCCCCCTCGTCGCCGCCGGAAAGAATACTTTTTACAATGACATTCTGAAAAATGTCGGCGCAAAAAATATTATCACCGGAAATACGCCATACCCAACAATCAACACGGAATTCATTCTCGCAAATAATCCTGATATCATTTTTGATCTGGCAATGGGCTCGGATATCAGGACAGATCTTCCCGCTCAATTAAGATCAAAAGTTAAAAGGTTGGACATTTCGGAATTCAGGGCCGGCCCAAGAATTGGGAAGGCTATAGCTGTTTTAAAATCTTCTCTGTCGCGTTGACCCACATCTTCTCTGGCTTTGTCTCAAGGAATTTTTCAAAATATTCTCTCGCCTCTTTTTTGTACCCTTTTTTTCTCGCGTATACCATTCCCAAGTAGTAGTACGATTTTGTCATCGTCGGATCAATTTTGAGAATTCTCAAAAATTCATCTTTTGCATCATCATATTTTCTGGCGGCATAATACGCTCTTCCCGATATCCTCCTCAAAATTATATTTTCGGGGTAGGCCTCCAAAAATTCGTCGATGATTTTACGCGCCTCTTTGTGCCTCCGCTCATTTGAATAGATAATTGCCAGATTTGATCTCGCAAGTTTTGACGAATATTTTCCCTTCTCGGCCGCCAATTCAATCTGTCTGATACCCTCTTTCCGCTTGTCTCCAAAAATGGACAAAAGATGGAATCTTTCTGTAAATACGGTCCTCCAGTAATTATACATGCCTATCCCCAGATAGGCGTCATGATATAATGGATCTTCCCAGGCCAGGCGTTTCAAGACCTGCATGGCCCTGATAGCACTCCCAACTGCCCGAAACCATTGATCTTTTTTGGAATAATAGAATCCCCTCATGCCATATCCGGCACCTATCAGAAATAGATCCCAGCTGGGGACGCCTCCCTCAACATTATCCCCTGCAAAGCTCATGAAACGCTCCTCTGCGGCCTCATACTCAGAGGAGTGGTTCATATCAAAATTTTCGAACATCATGATCTGCCAGATGATCATCTGGCCAAATACGCCGGTCGGGGAACCCGGATATTTGGCTTCAAGTTCTTTAAAACTTTCTATGGCGGCGGGATAGTCGCGTTTGAAGACCAGATCCTGTGCCTCAAGCGCCTGTGAAATCATGTCCGCGCGGAGATCGGAGGAGAACAAGCTCAAGGCCAACACAGCGACTATAATGAATTTATTGCATCTCATTGTCTTATAAGGTATTATATACGTGGGATGGCCCGGCGGCAATTAAATATCTGTTATCTCACAAAAAAGTCAAATGCAATCACGAGACTGGCCGAAAGCCTGCGTCCGGCCTATCCTAAAATAGCCGCCTGGCAGACTTCTAATCCCGAAGAGCTCTTCAGCGACAAGCGGCCGGACATAATTATAGCCGATCCCGATTTTAGAACGAGCGAACTGCCAAAATCGGCTCTTTATGTCATCAAACAAAAAGAGGCCCAGAAATTCATCAAAGATTCGTCCGTTCAATTCATAACCGAAGATGAACTCGGTACGCATGCATTCGTGAGGGCCATCGGTAATATTATTGAACAGGAACGGCTTCTGACTCAACTTCAGGAATCATCCATCAAGGACGAGCTGACCGGGCTTTACAACAAAAAATTCATGCTCGATATTCTGGGGAAAGAGGTGAAGAAGTCTATTCGCTATCATACGCCACTGTCGATCCTCTTCGTTGGCGCCGACGGAATGAAGAAGATTAATGAGCACGGCCACGGCATCGGCGATCAGGTCATTATGGACCTTGGAATTATCATATCCCAATCGGTGAGAGAGGTGGATGTGGCGGGTAGGTTTGACGGTGACGAGTTTATTGCCATTCTTCCGGAGACCACGCTTGAAAATTCATCGCACGTTTGCAAAAGAATACAATATACAACCAAAAATTTTGCCTTTGCGAATGGCGAGCCGGGCTTGGCTGTTACAGTATCTATGGGGGTTTCCGAGCTGGAAGGAAATTTGAGATCCCGTGAAGATCTGGTCGAATCTGCCAGGCAGGCACTTGCCGGCGCCAAGAAACGCGGACCCGGCTCAATCTGCACATGGGAAGAGGCAAAAACAAAGGCCGATCCGGTCAAGGAAAACGCGGCAATAATATCCTCGGTCAGGCATCAGATAGCACTCCTTTCGGAAGAGACGGAGAAAAATCATTATAAAAATCTGATGAAGCTTTTTGAAAGCATGTCGTCATATAAAAGGAGACAGCACCACTCTGAACGCGTCGCCTTTTATAGTGAGATGGAACTCGGAATAGACATCGTATCCCCCCTATAAAGAGGATAAGGTATATGTTG
>CAZTCA010000144.1:0-3748 GCA_964612405.1 uncultured Pseudomonadota bacterium | reverse complement strand
ATGGGTGATTATCAATACGAAATATACAAAGAGACTGTTCAGAGCCTGAGCGTTGAGGCCAGGGGTGGCCGGATAGAGGTCTTTGACAGGGCGTCTGAGACCGGAGCCGCCGTCAGGGTCATAAAAAACGGCCGGATAGGATTTGCATATTCGACGGAATCGAATGTGGACGAAGGGGAATTGATCAGACAGGCGGAATCGATTGCTTCCGCATCTGAGCCCGACCCCGACTATTCCTTTTCCAAACCCTCAAAGATTCCGGAATTTAAATCAAATAAAGAGAATTTTATCTCAATGTCAGAGGAGAATAAAAAAATCCTTGCTCTTGAATTGGAGGCCTCCGTTTACAAACATGACAAGAGGATAACCGGCGTCAGAAAGCCGGTCTATCACGAAGAGATTAAAAATGTTTCAATCAGAAATTCAAATGGTGTGGATATTGACTATTCTGCGGGTGTGGGACTTCTGCGAATTATTGCAGTGGCCTCAGAGAATGGTGTTTCCGAATTAGCATCTATTGATGAGTATACACTTGATCCAAAGAAATTAAATCCAAAGACGGTCGGTTCAGAAGCGGCATCAAATGCCATTTCATATCTCGGCGGGAAGGCGGTCTCCTCCAGAAAATGCGCGTGCATTATTGAAAGAAGGGTGACGGCACATTTGCTTGGGACAATCTCTTCGGCATTTTTTGCAGATTCAGTTTTCTTGGGCAGAACGCCTCTTGCAAAACAGCAGGGCAAGAAATTCTATTCGGAGATGTTGAACATAACAGACAATGCGGTGATGAGCGGAGGATTTAAATCAGCACCCTTTGATGCTGAGGGTTCGCCGGCAATAGAGACAAGTCTGGTTTGCGAAGGTGTCATCACAGAATTTATATCAGACCTGCGTTATTCAAAGAAGGTCAAAAATGCGGTTCCGGGTGGATCGGTCAGGGGCTCCGTGACCCAGATGCCAAAAATAGGCGTTCACAACCTCTATATTCGTCCCGGAAACAAAAATTTTGATCAAATGGTGAAAGATCTGGGCGTCGGGCTGGTTATTACGGATGTGATGGGGCTTCATATGGCCAATTCCGTGACAGGGGACTTCTCCGTAGGTGCCAGCGGTCACTGGGTCGAAGGCGGCAGGATCGTCCATCCGGTGAAGAGTGTTACCGTGGCAGGAAATCTACACAAAATATTTGGCAGTGTCGTCGCAGTTGGTTCTGATCTCAAATTCTGGTACTCGACAGGAGCACCCAGCCTTTTAATAGAGGAAATATCGGTGAGTGGATAGAGGGATCGCCCTTTTTTATTGAAAAAAATGAGTCCATCAGATACTTTAACGCCTATGAAAATTGAGAGCTTTGGAATGACAGATGTGGGTAAGCGCCGGGAGAAGAACGAAGACTCCTATCTGATCAATACAACATCCGGTCTTTATGTAATAGCCGATGGCATGGGCGGTCATCTCGGTGGTGAATATGCGTCTAAAATGGCCGTGACCACAATTGAAGATATCATGTCGGAGCTTATGAGCGATCCGGATGCGACTCTCAGTTCGAATATTGAAATCAGGTCGGGCGACTACAAGGGTTATCTGAAATACGCCATTGGCATTGCCAGCAACAGAATTTTTGAGAGGGCTCTTAGAGACCCGTCGCTTCACGGAATGGGGACAACCGCGACTTCTCTATTATTTGCAGGGGAAAAGGCCTATATCGCAAATGTCGGAGACTCCCGCTGTTATCTGATTCGCAGAAACAAGATCACTCAGATAACGACGGATCACTCTCTTGTGAGTGAGCAGTTGAAGGCCGGCATAATCTCCGTCTCGGACGCAAAAAATCACAAACTGAAAAATATTATTACGCGCTCAGTCGGTTTTCAGGAGGATGTTGAGGCAGACGTCAGCATGCGGACCCCAAAAAAAGGGGACAAATTTATGCTTTGCACAGATGGTCTTTCAAATATGGTCTCAACTGAGGAGATTTTGGAGATTGTCTCCAGCGAAGAGCCGAGAGAGGCCTGCTATCAATTGATAAGTCTTGCGAATGAACACGGGGGTGATGACAATATCACAGTTGTTATCTCCCGCATTGTCTCTGCCGGTGAAGTTGCCGAAGATGATGAAGAGACCCTTGCAAGAGACGCTGGGGGTCTGACCCCTGGTGTCTCAAAGTCGAATTCGGTTCGGCTTGACAATTCACCCGCTACATGGATAGATTGTTTACATGAGTCAACAAAGCCCGGTGATGAAGGTGCTCATCTTGGGGCGGTAAAACTTAAATGAAATCAAGGCATTGGGCGAGAGTCCACGGCCTTTTTTATTAGACGAAAGGAGAGAAAAATGGAGAAGAGGGATATTGAATTGATTCAGAAATTTGTCGCGAAAGACAAAGAGCTTTCAATGTTGTATAAAGAGCATCTGGAATATGAGAAGGAGCTGGAAAAATTGGAGAATAAGTCGTATCTAACGGTCCAGGAACAGATGGAGAGGACCGAGATCAAAAAGAAGAAGCTCGTCGGCCGCGATAAGATCGAGATGTTGTTGGGCAAATATCGCCAAGAAAACTAATTTATGGAATATATAATAGCGCGTGAGGGCTGGCCCTTCATTGGTGTGGCCCTCGCGCTTTTTATCATATCAATTGTGCTGGGATTTTGGGTGCCTATTTTTGTGACGGGCGCGCTCCTCATCTTTGTTATCTATTTTTTCAGAAATCCTGAGAGGGTTGTTCCGAACGGAAAAGATCTTCTCATATCTCCGGCGGACGGAAGAGTTATCAAAGTCGAAAAAGGGGAGAATGGCGGAACACTCGTCTCGATTTTTATGTCTGTGTTGAACGTACATGTCAACCGCATTCCGCTTGATGGTGTGGTAAAGAAGATAGAATATAACAAGGGGCGATTTCTTGTCGCCTCCAGAGATAAGGCGTCGCTCGATAACGAACAGAATGCGATTACGATTGAAGATTCATTCGGAAGGATTGTGAAATTTGTTCAAATAGCGGGGCTGGTTGCAAGGCGTATTGTTTGTTATCTGAAAGAGGGCGATCGCGTCAGGATGGGCGAACGTTTCGGGATGATCCGTTTCGGTTCAAGGCTGGATGTCTATATGCCTGCGGAATTTACACCGCTTGTCAAAGAGGGGATGAAGGTAAAGTCCGGCGCTACAATTCTTGGCAAGATGGGGGGAATCTAGAGTGGGCGATAATTTCGGTTACAGGCCGTTCAGGCGAGAGGGGATAAAGAAGGGGATCTTTCTCCTTCCCAATCTCTGCACTACTGCAAGTCTTTTTTGTGGTTTCTATTCTGTCATTTCATCTCTTCAGGGAGAATTTGTCACGGCCGCGTGGGCGATCCTCTTTGCAGGCGTCTTTGATTTTCTAGACGGCAGGATTGCGCGTCTCACAAAGGCGGAGAGTGAATTTGGTATCGAATATGACTCCCTTGTGGATCTTGCATCTTTTGGTTTGGCGCCGGGGGTTTTGGTGTATACTTGGGGTCTTCAGGAATTTGAGCGTGTGGGCTGGCTTGCGGCGTTTCTATTCTTTGCATGCGGGGCACTGCGTCTTGCAAGATATAATGTGCAGGTGGACAACGTTGAAAAGAAATATTTTCAGGGGTTGCCGATTCCCGTTGCCGCATATGTCCTGGCAACGTTCGTGATTTTCTATGATTATATTTATGGCATTTCACCGACGAAGAGCTGGCTGGTCGTTGCTATTACCGTGATTTTGTCTCTCCTGATGGTTTCCACA
>CAZTCA010000143.1:0-3770 GCA_964612405.1 uncultured Pseudomonadota bacterium | reverse complement strand
GTCGCCGGATAAAAGCCAAAGGTCTAAAACCCTCCGATTAAAAAGTAATTTGCCCACCTTGCCATTCGGTACGCGCCGGAAGGGAATCGAATTTGACAAAATGAGTTTCCGAATTGTTGACCGTGATATTTGCAAGTAAACAGACGCTTGGCGAATATCAAGCCAAGCCGGAAAACCGGTCTTCAAATCGTCAAGTTTTTTGTCGATCTGATCGATTTTTTGAAAAAGTAAAGTTTCGTCGTCACTCATTTTTCACCTGAGCCCTTCTCATCAAGTATGGCGGAAAACTCCGATAGATCAATAATCTCGTCACTCTTAACCGGAGTTGCCGGCATCATTCTGTCGAGAATTTCTTTAATCGCCCGAAGGTCGCTATCGGTTAAAGCCTTAAGAATTAACAGTTTAACGATTGCCCGCTTGGCGTTTATCCTAACCGTTCGACCGCCGTCGATGTAATCAACAAGTCTTGATAGCTCGTCGTCAAAGATCTCGCTCCAACTTTCCGCCCGCGGCGGTCGCCCAGCCGGATTGCCGGAATGTCCTACCTTGAATCTGCCGCCGACGTCACGTGATCCGCCCGACGACAGAACAGGCGGATTTTCAGGTTGATTTTTTGCCATTTTGTACCTCCAAAACTTCCTTAATAAAAAAAACTCCATCTTTATTCTTGAGAACATGACCAAGATCGTATTCTTCGAGAAAAAGTTTGAATAACGTCGATTTTGTCGGAAACTTTTCGACAAAATCAGGATCGGCGATTTTCTCGCGCCAGCCTTTGATCTGATCTTCAGAATATTTAATCGGCAGAATGCAAAACTTTTTTTTCATCTTTTTTTTCCTTTCATTTGAACTGTTATAGCTATAGCTCTTAGAGACAATTCTCTTATACCAAATAACATATTATTGTATGGTGCGAAACTTGTCGGATTTCTAGGGTGCGGGAATGAGGCGACACTTGTCTAAAAATCATTGGTAAAGTCTCCATTTACAAATAGTTACAATGGTGCGGCATTCAACCTTTGAAACGGTTATTTTTCCCATGTTTTCCAGCCGCTTAAAACGGCCTCTTAGTGTGCTTTTTGGTTGCCTTGTCTTTTGCACTGCCTTGTCAAGACTATAAAGAAATTGCCCGCGATCAAGTGTTATTTGTTTATATCCAGTCCCATACTTGGCATTTACAACGGTTCGCTTGTGACTTGCCTCTGTTAAACAAAATATCCAAATCTGTAACAAATCAGCGTCTTTAAATACTCGTGAATCGGTTATTTTTCTGTAAAGCCAAAGTTTTCCTTCACCAGAGACATGGTTATATTGATAAAGCCTTGCATATCTCATCATTCGATTAAAACCAACTACAGTACCATTACTGGAAAAATAATCGGTGACATCAAAGTTGGGACGGGTTTTTATGTGCCATTCATAAATAAAAATCTGCATTTCTGGAAAACTTCGTTTTAAGGCTTTGGCTGTATCTTCTGAACCATTAAAACCAGTCGGATCGTGATCGAAAACAATGTAGATCTTTTTAAAATCTTTTAGTGGTGTCAAATCATCTGGGACACTCAAAGCCCCGCAAGTGTGAGTTACCCCTTGAAGTCCCATTGACAAAAGCGAAATGCAATCCTTTTCGCCCTCGCAATAAATTAGCGGCTCGCCTGTGGAATATTCCCGTAGTAAATGCAAGGGAAAAAGCCGATTCTCGCCATGTCCGGATAACTGTGAAGATTCGCCATTGACGGGTTTGTGCCATTTGATATTTGCGGATGTTCCGTCGATATTAGAATGCGCAAATGTCAAACAACCCCTATCTGGATCAAAGCCCGTCCGGGTTTGTTTTAGAATATCCTCACTCCAAAATGCAGGAACGCGCCCGGAAGTTTGCAAAGATTTTAAATTGTCCTGAAGATAAACCGCAAATCTATCAATGGTTTCTAATTGGTCAGCCGATAAAATTTCCAACTCGCGCTCCGGCTTGGGCATACTTGGTCCGATATTCAAC
Source organism: uncultured Pseudomonadota bacterium (assembly GCA_964612405.1). Lineage (GTDB taxonomy): Bacteria > UBA10199 > UBA10199 > 1-14-0-20-49-13 > CAZTCA01. Next base: position 1,771 of record CAZTCA010000143.1, on the reverse strand, counting down.
TTTTCTGAAAAGGTGATTGCATTTCCGGAAAGTCCGCAAGCCTTGCAACTCCAAAGGCCAGTATGGATATTCACTGAAAAAGAAGGGGTTTTATCATCATGGAAAGGACAAAGCCCCATCGCCTGCCCGCCCGTATTTAATCTGAAATTCTTGATGTTGACTGAAAATAAATCCAGAGCCAATAAGTCTAAATGACCGTCCTCAGGTTTTAGGTTTGGCATCACTTTCCTTCATCATCAAGGATTGTAAAATTTTGATAATTTTTAAATGACGATCAACCCAGTCACGAAGGCATTTCTCACGTTCCGGCGAATCAGCCTGGACGTAAACCCTCTTCGAATTAATGTGTAGGTATTCCATCTTCAAAATTCTCCTGTTTGTTTGCGAATAATTTTCACAAACAAAATTTATGAGGGATTTTTGGAGGTAGAATGATGCTAAAGTGATGCAAAAACTATGCTAAAACTATGCTAAACTCACTATGCCCTTTTTTTTGCGTCCCATGAAGATTTTAACATTTTGTAGGTGACAACCTTTCCCTTGAACCGATATTTACTGGCGTAATTATCGCAGGCTTTTTTAAATGAGATTCTTTCATTGTCAGATTTTAAGTGAATTTCAATTGCCAATTGGTTTAATGGTTTCTCCCATGCCTTGATTTCATCCGGTTTCGCTTCCGGTGTTGGTTTTGAATCAACGTCGATTTGCTCTTTCGTGGTCTTTGAACGTTTAATATATTGGTTTAGGTTTTCAGGCAATTGATAGTCTGAGACTGAAAAACCTTTCTCTGAGAAATAAATTTCCGCGTCTTTTAAAGAGTTATATGCTTCGTTAAATTTATCTTGGCATTTAATAAATTCTTGTTCGGCGTACTGTTTGGTCTCTTTAAATTTCTCCGGTTCACCCATCCCATAAAACGGATCAATATTCAGGGGAGTCTCAAAATATTTCTTTTCAGCATCAAGAAGGTTTTTACTAATGGTTAAAAGCCCCTCTTTTAAAAGTAAAAGCCCGCTGTCAGCATCATCCTGATTTTTACCTTGAAATGTCCATTCAATAGTTTTCCCAGATAAGGTTGTTGTTTTTATCATAGCAACCGTCCTTCGTTGTGTCCTGAAATGTTATGGACGGGCAGGCGTTAAGGGTTACGCTTTTCGGCGATCAACCTATCCCGTCCAAGTGTCAAACATCACATCAATATAAATCCGCATGAGTTCCGGTTCGGACAAGGTACAGATTATCCTGATCCTGTTTCCAAATTAGTAACCAGTCCGGTTTCAGGTGACATTCCCGATAACCTTCCATGGTCCCATGCAAAAAATGCGCCTTATACTCAGACGGGATCCTTTGGTCGTTACATAGCAATTTCAGAAAATCGGATAAAACCTTAAGGTCAAGCCCGCGCCGCTCTAAGCGTTTCAAATCCTTTTTGAATTGACTTGTCGGCTTGAGGGTTTTCAATGCTACTTTGCGAATTGAGATATACCAAGTGCCTGAAACATTTCTTCGGGATCCGAATATCCCTCCAAGTCCGCGCCTTGTTCAACTTCACGCATGGCCTTTAAGGTTACTTCATTCGGTATTCTTACGGCAAAGGGCAAACCGCGATGAAACGCGATTTCGCGTAAATAGAGATCAATCGCGCCCGACATTGAGATATTCAACGCCTTTAAAACCGATTCGGCTTTGGCCTTGACTTCTTTTGATACTCTTACGTTTACAGTTGCGTCATTCATAGTCATTTTCTCCGTGCATATATTACACGAATGTA
>CAZTCA010000142.1:0-3802 GCA_964612405.1 uncultured Pseudomonadota bacterium | reverse complement strand
CCGCCTCTGGCGGGGCGACTTTATAATTCTTACAATTCTCCGCGATATTTGGTAGCATTCAACATGGCGAACTTACATACGATTGCTATTGCGCTCGGGATACAAAGGTTAAAGCGAATTACAGAAGCGCTCAAAGCCAAAGAGGATGAGTTAAAGAAATGATGAAAATAAGTCATGAAATTGAGCTTCGCAAAATCCGCCTCTGGCGGGGCAGTATGCCCGCCCAAGCTTTAGCGTCGGCGGGTCAACGCCCGGCACCGAATTCAAGGGGGCATTAAATGAATAAAGATTATAAATCCGGTCCCGATCCAGATGAAATCGGTGAGAAGCTTAAACAAGATATAGAAATCAAGAATTTGCGTGAAGCAATTCAAGATAAAGATAAAGCGCTCAAAGAAAAAAACAAGGAATTACGCCGCTGTAAGGACAGACTAACGCATCTTCAGAAATCAAAAGATTCTTTAAGCGAGGAAAATAAAAAACTGAATAAAGAAAAAGGTGAATGGGTATCGCGAAAAGAAGAAATATCAAGCATTGAACCCCTAAAGTCACAATTAGCTTCAAAGGAAGAAGAATGCGGCCGTCTAAACACCGAAAAAAAGAACTTGGACAAAGATATGGATGATATGTTAATGGAGAATGAGAGCTTGAAGCAAGAAAATGCTGGCCTTCGTGAATTTGTCGAAAAGCAATCTGGAGTAGAGAATAGTAAGGTGCAAAATAGCGCGGCTAATAACGATGCAAAGTCCGAATTAAAAGAAATGCCCGCAATGCCGGCCAGGGTCCGGACGAGGGTGATTATTTGTGGTTGCGCCAAAGGGGACTGCGGCAAACAGGAAGTGGAAAGCGAATGCCGGAAATTTGGCATCATGATTGATAACTGGTATGACCCCGATAAAAATGACAAGCGCGATTGGGGGCCGATGGAACGCAAGATAAAAAACAATAATATAGGTTGGGTGCTGGATGTGAAAGGTAGCCGAGGACACTTTGGGGCTAAACACAAACTGGGGGATATGACACGCAATACAAAGTGTACAATTTATGAAGTGAAAGAGGCGTATATCAGCGCCAAAAGTGTCCGAGATTTTTACCATGACAAATTGGCAGATTATAAGTCAAAGGCGATAGAATGGTTTGGCGGTAACTTCGAGAAATATGTTAGTTCTACCAAATCTAAAGCTTATTCTAACATTCCCGCTCAGGAAGTGCAGGTCAAACTCATTCTTAAAAAATTTAAACTTGTATTAACGGAATATTTTAAAGCGACAAGAAAGATTCACGAAGAAGGCGACCGGGCTTTGCTGAATAAATTTGAGTTGTGTATGCTCTATTTGATAAATCCCATAGATATTATTCCCGAATCGGAAGATCCTATCGGAGGTTTAATTGATGATATGTACATTTTCTGTGGGGCTCTCAACGGTTATTATACTTGCTATAATGTTAGCAAGCCGGACTGGTTTGACGGGTTCTATGCCCAATGTCGCAGGTTGATAAAACCGAAGGATATTGAAAAGCTCGACAAGATTTGGGATAAGTTGAGGAATTGAAAGGTGATTGAGCATATTTGTCGCCAATGGGTTCTTGGCTATTTAGCTTCAATAAGACCATATATGGTGAGGCAGATACTTACAGTTCCGCTCACCCGTCGTGTGAGTTTCCCGAATCCGTCCGAATCTGCTACAATCAAACCGTGAGAAACAATAAAGAGCAAAGTTTACTGAAACGCGAAAATGAGTCACGAAATGTTTTATCTGTTGTAGCTTTAGCGAAGGAGGACGCAAATGTTAGATTTGAGAGAGTATGCGGGTTATTTTGAGAGAAGACTAAAAGCGGAAAAAGTTCCAGGCCTACATTTGGAAAAGTCTGTACAAAAACAAATCAGGTGGAGCTTTAATGGACCAGAAAACGAGAAGTATCAATGTCGAATTAATTATAGTCGAAAACATAATGTGATTCGCGTTGAACGAAGAAGTAGCATTAAGAGAATACACTGGATTAAAGAAGATGTGATTACAAAAATTGATGAGAATTTTAGCATAGATGAAAAACATGCCGAAGAATTGATAGCAAAACTTATTAAGAAAATTAAAACTGCTCTCTTATCTTAATCAATGAATCGCAAATAGAGAATAATACGTTTGAGAAAGTTCATGTAATTGTAGTCAAAATAATATAACAATTATGAGTACTGCAGAGCCTGTAGAGTGGAATTGGCATTCTTGGGAAAGTACTGATTGGCAAAAAGATATCAATCAAAAACTTGATGAGCGAAGACAGGTTTTTTCAATCTCGCCAGATGAGTTAGTTGGCAGTTTTAACAGAGAAAAAAGCCAAGCGAGGGATTATCATGGCCGAGAGCTTCTTGAGTTGATTCAGAATGCTGACGATTCAGGCATTGACTATTCTGGTCAAAGCAAGCTTTTGATACGCCTGAATGATTATGGTTTGCTTGTGGCAAATACAGGGATACCTTTTAGTCCTGACGGTGTGGCTTCTTTGATGGTTAGCGATAACAGTCCGAAACAGTTCTTGCGTACTAAATGTATCGGGTATAAGGGGCTCGGGTTTAGATCGGTATTTGGCTGGACTTCTTCTCTTGTTATCTTGAGTGGCAATCTTTCTGTAGGCTTTAATGAGGATATTGCGGCGAATTGGTTGAATGGGATCCGAAAAGAAAGCCCTAAAGTTGATGCTAAAGTAAAGCAATTTGAAGACAGAGGGATTAAGAATCCTGTTGCGACATTGAGCGTTCCAAATTTTCTTTGTTCAGGGGACGAATTCAAAGAGCAAAAGTTGAGGCAGCTTTATGATGAGGCGAAAAAGCTACAGGAAAAAGGGTATAATACAGTGATATGTCTTTCATTCAAGAATCCCGAAAAAACTAAGATTCAGGTGCAGGAGCAAATAAATTCTTTGGGGAGCGAGATTCTGTTATTTTTACAGTTCTTAGAAATTATCGAGATTGAGACTGCAGAATTGAATCAATATTGGATAGTCAGAAGAGAAGAAGGGCAGATATTAGTTAACCCAAAGACCCGAGATGAAAAGACATGGAAGCTTTTTAGTAACGAAGACATAATTCCTTCGGAGCTTTTGAGACCTGAGCAGGTTTTGAATAACAAGTATGAGATTAAGATAGCGATTCCTGAGGATCCAGTCGATGGTAACAATCTGTTTGTATTCTTTCCTACTGAAGTTCGTTTTCCTTTTCCCTTGGTTGCGCATGCCACTTTTGAGGTTGGCGATAACAGACAGCACCTGATTGATAGTGAGGTGAATCGTTTTATTGCCGAGAAACTTGCGGATTTGATGGTTAAGGCAGCGGAGTCAACGAAGGACTATAGTGCTCCTTGGCATGCTTTGTCTATGGTTTCTCCTCGCGCAGATATTGATACTGTTTTGGAGAAGTTCGGTTTCCTGAATTTGTTGGAAGAAAAAATCAAGGGGCGCGAGCTTTTGCCAGTTAGAGACAATCGATTTGAAGTTGCCGCTGAGGCAAAAATAATCAAAGGCAATTTTGATTCTTTGCTTACAGGGGAAGTTTTTAATGACATCTGTATTTATACGAATGATTCTGCGGTGGCTAAACAATTGTTGAAATTAGGAGTCGGCCATATTGATTATGATGACCTTCGGGAGCGATTGAATAAGATTTCTGATGGATTGTCACTTAATTCAAGGGTAGACCTGATTTTCGCCTTAATTGATAACAATTTGATGGGAAAAATTCCTCCCGAACTCTTGATTGACGAAAACAACAACAAAATTTCGTCATGTAGTTCTGTATTTCTTCCTC
>CAZTCA010000141.1:0-3851 GCA_964612405.1 uncultured Pseudomonadota bacterium | reverse complement strand
CTCAAAAACCATCAACTTCGGACCTTCTCCCAAATCCTTCACCAACTTCCGCAACCCTTCTCTCGTCGGCTCTATTTTGTTGTCAAAGACCTTTTGCTTCCTCTCGTTCACTGCATAAACTACAAATTCCTTGCAACTTACATCTATTCCAACATACAACATATCTGCCCCCTTTCGTTTGGTGTTTGGTCATTAGAGACCGCTTAACACCAATGGTCAAGCTCTTCAGCTTGACTGTCAACCCTTTGGTTGACCAAAGGGGGCTTTTTCATAGTATCGTGAAAAAATCTCCCGCTTACTGCGGTGAACCTATAATTGCTAGACCGTACCCTGTCAACTGGAATTGCTCTGCGTCAAAATAAACCCCCTCCCGGAGGGTCCGGAAGGGGGTTTATGTACACGTTTAAGGCACAGCTGTTACAGGTTTGGCACGATGACCAGTGTCTCGATTTGACCCGTGATGTCGGCTTCGGTTGTGAGTGTTGCCGAAGGATCATCCGCTGTCGGATCAAACGTCCCTGTTATATACTGATTGTCGCTGAAACGAAGTCCGTTAAAGAACCATTCGCCTGTGTGTGTTGAACGCGGGTCGGCAAAGAGTTCATAGACTTCAATTCCGCTTATCAGTTCTGTTACCGTAACCTCATCCGGGATACCATCTACATCCGCATCGGTAGTGTCCACCAATCCATTGGCGTTGGCATCGGTCCATACTGCCTTTTTCAGTTTATAATCACCGGCATCGTCTCCGGAGGTTGTAAATGAGCTGTAAACGATGGAATTATTAATGACCCATCCGTTTTTGACGATTTCATTATTTTCTGAGAATCTCACAATCTGTTTTATGTCATCGTCTTCATCGTCCGGCGTGTCGTTATCATCGTAGATAACCCACGAGAGAGCGTTGTAGGTTTCGCGCCATTCACCACCCGGTTGTTCGCACCACTGACCGTTAATATCGAAATTAGCGTCAGTTGTGTCGCAAATACTGCCTGTTGAGGTTGAATTAACCTGTTGATTAAAACAATCCCTCTGCGTGGCCCAGGATCCTCCGTCAGGAGTCCCATCTTCATCGTCATCCACTGCCGTACAGGTATCCAAGTCTGTGGCTTCAAAGTGCAGGTTTCCATTGGCAACGCAATAATTACCTGCAAACGTATTTGAATTGATACACAGGTCGCATCTCCACTCGCCGGCAAGCTTCTCATATATCTGACCGACAACATATATTTCATATTCGACGCCATCTTCGTTGAAGTCGGCGAGCATTATCTTTTCGGGGACATTTCCGCCGCCCATCATATTCTTCGTCTCCGTGCATCTTGACTTCTTCTCAGTGAGAGTGTCCGCCCAATCGACATATCTCCAGATATCGATATCACAGTCCGCAATTGCAACACTTCTCAAATTGCCATCTGCATCAGGATTAAATTTAAACAAACAGGAGTCATCCCATTCAGGACTCGTTGCAACTTCCGGATCCGGTCCATAGAAAAGTATCTGTCCAACGTTGTCCACTGAGATACTGGCAGATATGTTTGCACTTGCAAAGTCTGTGCTCTCGATCGGTTTGAAAACATAATCCCACCAACCGCTTGTGATTTCCTGAAGTTCTCCTGTTGGGGTTTTATATCTTAAGAAGCTTGTGCCATTACAATCGCCGCTTGTTGATGTGATACCGGTATAAAGAACGCCGCCTTCATTTGTGACCGTAAACTCGCGGAAACAAATATTTGCATTGATGACTTCTGACAATGTTCCATTTTCAACCGAGCCGTCCGATCCCGGTGACCATTTTAATAAGACGTTCTTCCAGTTCTGCGGAACGTGTGCCGAGAAATAGACATTTCCAGTGCCGTCAAACTGAATCATCGCCGCCTGAGAGTCCCACGTGTTGATCTCAAGTTCGTTGGTAATGCATGTAAGCCCCGGTTGTTCACCGGCGGTTGCTTCATTAATCTTTCTATTCACTGCAAATATCTGGCAGGTAAACGGTGAAGAGGGTGACCACGGATCTGAATATTCGCTCAGAAGTGTCCCGTCCGCTGCCGTTTCTGTATAAATAAACGAATGTTCAAAGACCAGCACAACGTGCCCAATTGGGCTCACCGCTACAAATGATAATTTCGGCAGGCCTTCACTGGCATCTGTGCTGTCACCGGAATAGAGTGCTGATAAAATATTCGTGATTCCGCTGTTTGTGACTGCATAAAGTGGTGATTCTGAGCTGACCGTGATTGCTTTCTCGGCAGATACAGAGCCCAAAACAGATCCGCTCTCATTCTGGATGAATAGGGCCTCTGCGTCCCCAATATCCGCCGTAACGGTAATAGCATTCTCTCCACACCAGTCGCCGCCAGCACAGTCGCCACTGCTGTAAGAGCCGTCATCTCCGCCGCCGCCGAAACAACCCCATCCCATCAGGGCCGCACCGACGAACACTACCATGAACAACGTGGAACTTTTTCTCATACCCCCTCCTTCCGATGTCCGCATGGTTTTTTACCGAAAAAACCATCCGCGGCATCGAGAACCCGCCAACGCCTTAGTGGCGGATCATCTATAAATTAGGCTACGGAGTATAACATCGCAAATGCGTGTAGGAAAGTAAAAAATGAAGCACTGTGATTGCTTCGCCTTTTAGGCTCGCAATGACGCCGAGACTGAATCAACCATCTCTTTGACGTGCACGAAACTGGCGTCGAATGTCTCTTTCTCCTCTTTTGTGAACTTGAGCTCGACGACCTTTTCGATTCCGCCGGCACCTATGATCGCGGGAGCACCGACATAATATCCCTTGATTCCGTATTCACCGTTCAAATATGAGGCGCAGACGATCATGCGTTTCTTATCCTTTAAATAACCCTCCGCCATCTCCAGCGCTGACAGGGCAGGGGAGACAAACGCGCTTCCGGTTTTCAAGAGATTTACTATCTCTCCGCCAGCCTTCTTTGTCCTTTCAACAATCGCATCGAGCTTATCTTTTGAAACAAAATCCGTGACCGGAACGCCGCCGACCGTGCAGTATCTCACCAGCGGGACCATCGAGTCTCCGTGTCCGCCAAGGACCATTGCCGTCACGTCTTCAACGCTGACGTTTGCCTCTTGTGCAACGAATGCGCGAAATCTTGCGGAATCGAGAAGCCCCGCCATTCCACAGACGTGCGATGTTTTGAAGCCGGTCATCTTTTGACATGCCCAGACCATGACATCGAGAGGGTTGGATACGATAATGACAAATGCCTTGGGACAATATTTTTTCAGATTTTCAGATACACTGCCGATAATTTTTAAGTTTATGTTTAAAAGATCGTCTCTACTCATTCCCGGTTTACGCGGCACGCCTGCGGTCACAATCACAACATCAGATCCTTCCAGATCTTTGTAATCATTGGAGCCGATTATTTTTGCATCCGATCCCAAAACCGGAGAGCCCTCCATTATATCGAGCGCTTTCCCCTGAGGGATTCCTTCAACCACATCTAATAGAACAACATCGCCCAGTTCGCGTTGAACCGCGGCGGTAGCAATGATTCCACCAATTTGACCACTTCCAACGAGTCCAATCTTCGGTTTTTTCATAAAACTCCTTTCGGTTAATGTGCAAGACCTTGTAGACAAGACTGAAATAGAAGTCAATCCCCTAAATACAAGTGGCCTTAATCGTCAATATTTACGGGGATGAACGCAGGGCGTTGATTTGGAGTTGACAATCTTTCCTTGCTAAAATACGTTCCCGACAACCGAAGTTATTATCCGCCACAAGGGGACAAGGGGAGACAAAGCGTATATTTCAAATAATGCTTATGCACTTGACACCCATTAACCGGACTTAAGAGCCGAGAGTGTAA
>CAZTCA010000140.1:0-3869 GCA_964612405.1 uncultured Pseudomonadota bacterium | reverse complement strand
CATTAGATTAAGCATTCCATCTTCAGCGCAACTTTTCCAAAAATTTGCCGATAACAACACCGCGAGGAACCTATGGGACTTGGTGATGCTAATAGGGTGGGAGCCACAAACGATCTAACATTCCGGATCGACGCCGATTTAAATATTAAAAAGATGCCTTCAATGTCGGTTGAGTCCTCCGACAAAGAGGTAATGAATTTTATAGACGGATCTATATCCCCACATCTGTCTCAGCAACAGACGGCTGTCATAAAATCCGACCGCGTAATAATTGACCGTTTCAGGGAACTGCTTGCGGTGATTTACTCAATATCAGATTCCTATGAAATACAAATAGATGTCCATGGTGAGGGGATACCGTTTTCAATGCATATCGAGGTTTCACGAATTTTGCAAATTGACGGCAAGAAGTATGATCTCAACGTAAAAAGCGAAATTAGATATTCCGTGGCTGAGTTAGAGGTGAGGGCAGGGCACGAGAAAAAGAAACCGCCTATTAAGAAACATCACAAGAAACCGCCCGTGAGAATTGCGGAAAAACCTATTGATGACGGTGAAAAGATAGCACTGCCGGACGCGAATGCAAAGTGCGCCAGGGGTGATCTCAATTGCCAGCTCAAAGAATGGGTTAACGAATCGACAAAGGATATGCTGAGTTGCAGAAGCTATTTTGTCGAGCAGGAAAAATATGAAAATAAATTCGGACGCGGATATTTTTATGATCCAAATCTACCGGAGGGATCTGGACCGACGCCTGAATCGAGTATGAGGAATATCCCAAGCGGGAGCAAAGGCTCTGATATATTTAAAGGTATTTATTTTCAAACACCGCCAGCTCTTTCTAGGCCATCTCCAAAATGCGTTAAGGAATATAAAAATTGGAACAGGCAGGTTCCAACTCTTGAGTGCGCCAAACAAATCGAACAATGTGCCATGTCTCCAACATGCTCAGACGATCCGGCAGTCGTAGTTATCAGAGAGTTTTTAACTTCAATTGGTCCCCTAAGACTATTGAAGGCTATTTGGGCCGTTGATGATTATAAAGCGAGGAGATCGGCTGGATATAAGGCTGCTTGGGCGAACCTGTGGATAGACAAATTTGCCGAAAAACTGAAAGAGGATGATAAGAGATATGTCGAGGCGGCGATACGCAGAATTGAACAAAATTACGGAGAGAGATATTTGTTGAGAGAAATGATTGCAAACTGGAAGGGCGGCACTCCGATTGCGGAACGCGATGAGATAATTAAAATATTATACGATAAATATTTTACCTCGTTGTATCCCGAGAAGCTGGACCGATACGGGTTTCCGGACATTAATAAGATGCCTACAAAATTGATGTGGGCAACAAATCTTTTGAGCATGGTGTCTAGAAAAAATGTTTCGCTTGGTGAGGTTTTGAGCATGTTGCGTTGTTTGCCAGACTGGGGAAAAATGCAGGCCGTGCTGAAAAATCTTCTGCCATATTTCAGGCGCACAAAAGATTATCAACTTGCGGCAAACACGATGGAAATACTCTTTAAGATTCCCAAAGGCTATCATGATCCTGATGCAGAAAAGAAAATTAGTGAAATGCAAAGAGAGGCCAAAGAGGCAATCCCTTTGAGCGCCGATATAAAGGGCGCCGTGTCTATTGTTATGGGCAGAGAGAATGCATCTCCAGAGGCACGTATTTACGCAATTAGATGGTTGTCTGAGTTAGAATATGTCAGTGAAAAGGTAAAGGCCGTTTTGCAGAAAATAAAAGATGAGGAACCAAACGAAGAAGTACGCCAGGCCACAATCGAAGCACTTCAAAAGTAACAACAGATATAACTTGATATGTCCGTATTTATTGATAAATATCAGTGAAGGAACGAGCATGAGCAAAAATACAACGATAGACTGCTACGATACACATTCCGGCGAATATGATGAGATCCAGTTTGCAATTATTCCTCATTACGAAGATGTTCTGAAAATGACGGCAGATGCATGTAAACATTATATTATGAAAAACGGGCGCATTCTTGATCTTGGGTGCGGTTCAGGAAATACCAGTCTTTATGTTCTGAAGGACAATCCATCGTCTAAGATGTTTATGATGGACGGAAGCAAAGAGATGGTGGGGCGGGCGGCTGAAAAGCTTAAGAAAAACGGTTTTGGCTCCGCGATTGAGGGGAGCAAGGTGGCCGATTTCGGAAGTGATGATTGGGATAAAGGTCTCGGTGGATTTGACGCAATCGTTTCAACGTTTGTTTTGGAGCATCTCGAGCATGACAAATATAAGAAGGCGATCAGAAAATGTTATGATCTACTCAAACCGGGCGGGATTATTATCACTATGGAGCCCGGCGACAACGAATTTGGAATGGAAGAGTGGTTGAAGGAGAAGATAGCCGCAAGAGTCAATCTGAATGAAAAATATAAAAAACTCTCCGCCGAATTTGCAAAAAACGAAAAGCACTATTTTGCAAATATCAACGACAAGATTCAGTGGTGGAAAGATGCAGGTTTTAAAGACGTTCACACCATCTGGCAGTATCTGTTTCTCTATCTTACAGTCGGAACCAAATAACAGTCATAACAATGGGCACTTCAATAAATGATACCAGAAGCATGTTATGCCAAGGTAAACCCTTTTCATCTTTTCGTGATTTTACTGAGATGATTGGGAGTAGATATAGGTTAGGATGTGGCAGGAAGGACTTGAATGTTGACGAGTGTTTTGATGAAGAAACTACCTATAATGCTGAAGTGCTCAAATGCGGCAATTTTTATCACGGCATACTTTTGATGATAGAGGAGGGTGGAAGAAAACGATGCAATCCATTTTATGCAGTAGATGTGAAATTGCCACAGGGCCTATTTACAGTGCGAATTAGTTTTAATGAACGCCCAAAAGGCGGAATTTTTGGGGATATTGTGGCTGAGGTTGATGCAAGATATAATGTTATTTTCGGTGACGAATTGATAATCAAAGCCGCTTTAGACGCGGTTTGTTCAGTCGATTAATCTGCTTATAACGAAAACAATCAGCTGTATGATCGTTCACCATCCCAGTCGCCTGCATGTGGGCATATAATACCGTAGGTCCTAAGAATTTGAATCCGCGTTTCTTTAAGTCTTTTGCAAGTTCTTCAGAGAGAGGAGTTAAGGCGGGCATATTTTTCAGGGTTTTCAGGTGATTTTGAATCGGTTTTCCTCCAACAAATCCCCAAATATATTTTGAAAATGTTTTGTATTCATTTTGAATTTCCAGGAAGCGCTTTGCGTTGTTGATCGCCGCTTCAATTTTCATCTTGTTGCGGATGATTCCCGCATCTTTCATGAGGCGATTGACATCTTTCTTAGTAAACTTCGCAACTTTTTTAGGATCAAAACCTTTGAAGGCTTTTCGATAATTTTCACGTTTCTTTAGGACCGTTATCCAGCTGAGACCGGCTTGAGCGGATTCTAAGACTAAGAACTCAAAGATCTTTCGGTCATTATAAACCGGAACTCCCCATTCCTTGTCGTGATAAGTTTTGTAGAGAAGATTGTCTTCAGGTGCCCAGGCACATCTTTTTTTAGTCATATGCTAGGAGTTATATGCTAAAATGGAGTGAGTCAATTTGATTATTCCACGCAGTAGAATTTCAGACCATCGAGATTCACTTCAACTTTATATTGATAGACATTCGGTTTGAACACGATGATATCTCCGATTGCTGTTGAAGAAGTAGATAATTATTTGGGGGATTCCAAGCCAGCTGCTTTGCAAACTGCCTCAACTAGATTTGAACCGTTTGCATGAGAGCTTGTTGATTTGCCTCGCCTTATAATAATTATTAGGTATCAATAACCGTTGATGCAACAAAGCCATTTGTCATCTTGTCTACTGCAAT
>CAZTCA010000139.1:0-3888 GCA_964612405.1 uncultured Pseudomonadota bacterium | reverse complement strand
CCTTTATCAGGACCGCCAACGACACTCAGCTGACACTTCCTGAGAGATATGTCTGCGCTCCCCTCATCCTGTTTTATTATCTGAGTATTGCCTTCAATATCTTTTTTAGCCATAACCTAATACCTTTCCAAAATGACGTTAAATTTCATGTCTTTTTTATCATTCATCTCAAAAGTTCTTTCCCAACTCTGATAGCCTTTTCTGTCTAATGTGATAGTGTGTGCCCTATCACGCCTCACCTTTCTGATTGTGAGAGGTGTTGTGGCGCTGATTTTCTGCCCGTCAAAGGCGACATCTGCCCCAGCCGGAGAACTTTCAATTGATACTGTTCCGTAGAGTTGGCCAAGTTTGAGAACGCCCATGTCCTTATTTTCTCCGGGGGAAAGGGTGATGCTTTCAGAGTGGCCCGCCTTCCCCTCTTTGCTTATTAAGACGTTAACCGTTCCCGGAGGAATTTTACTTATAACTATCGGCGTGTTCCCTCTGTAGACGTTATTGATAAATACCTCTGCACCGCTCGGCCTTGAATTGACGCGGAGCGATGCGGGGAGATCCTGCTCAGGCGGGGCAATTTCTGTTTCCAATATCTTTTCCGGCTCTCCGGAGGGTTCCGCCTCAGGTCTCGTGATGACCGGCTGTCTTGCGGCCGGTTTCTCAGCAACAGGTCTCTCTATGATAGGCGGCTTCGGTTTCGGTGGTGGAGGTGGTGGCGGTTCAACTTTGGACATGGCCGCATAAATCTCTAACCCCTTTGCATCCGCAATTTTTATTGTCTTGGAGAAAATTTGATAACCGTCTTTTTTGAGAAGGAATGTATATGTCTTGCCGATCTCAAGGCTCTTGACTGTGGCCGGCGTTGAAAGGCCGGTGTTTCCTTCATTTAGATATATCTTTACTCCGGAAGGACTTGAAGAGATTGAAGCAGTTGTCGTAACCGGTATCATGGATTCGTCAATCGCCAGTTTTGCCGTTATGGTCTCTGTCTTGTCGTCGTTCAATGTTATCGACTGAACAAATCCCAAATGCCCGTGCTTTGTTATTCTTATGCTGTGTGTTTCGCCGATTCTGATATCTGCTAGTACCGTCGGTGTTTTTTCACCAGTGTTGCGGCCGTCCAGAAAAATATCTGCACCGGAAGGTTCCGAAACAACCTCTATCTTTCCATATTCCGGAAGCGGAACCAGCTTGGCGATCAATTTCTGAGGTTTGGAGTTTGTAATGGAAATGCTCTGCTCAAAATCTCTGTAGCCTTCTTTTTTTAGAATAATTTTTTGGTCTGTTTCAAGAGTTAGATTTTTTAACGTTGTGGGAGTGTTGAATCCCGTTTGTTTGTTGTCGAGGAAGACTGTGGCCCCCTCAGGCTCTGTCTCTATCTCCAAGGTCCCTGCAAGCACGGCAAGGTTGATATTTACATCGACCGGCTTATCAGACGAAACCCTGAAAGAGTGCTCAACATCTTCAAATCCCTCTTTCGACAATTTTATAGTATAATCTTCATTGAGGGCCAGATTTTCAAGAATGGCCGGAGTTGTGAGGCCCGTATTTTTATTATCCAGATAAATCATCGCATCCGGCGGCTCAGAGGCGACACTTGCTGTTCCTGTAATTTCAGCATTAGTATTGACCTTGTCGCCAAAAAATTGCGGGTGGGCAAATTTCCAATAAGCAAAACCCAATCCGCCAAACAGAACCAGCATGGTTGCCAGCGACGCAAGTCTCCTGCCGATGCTCTGTTTAGGTTTTGCGCCACGCATCAGTTCGCGGCTGGTGGTTGAAAGGGATTGATCTGTGCCAGGCGACTCTGTCTGGACGGTGGGAGAAGTGTCTTCCCTATGCACGATGTTTTCCTGAAGCGCTTGTTCGGAGACATTAATGGAGGAGGTCTGTGCCTCAAGTGTGGCCTCAAGCACTCCGCGCTCTAGCTGACTTGAAATCTCCTCTGAAAAAAGTTCCCTGATAAATGCCGCAATCTTTTGCGGGGTAAAATCGACATACGAGGTGTAGAGGAACCTTGTCAGGTCTATCTGCATGTCGCCGGCGTTCTGGTATCTGTCTTTAGAATAGTAAGCAAGTGACTTTGACAAAATCTCTCTCAAGGTTTCAGGAACAGATTCCGGAATTTTTGAAGAGTCAATACGTGTTGAGCGGATTTTTTTTAATACCTCAAACTGAGATTCGCCTGTAAAAAGTTTTTCACCTGTCAGCGCTTCGTGAAGTATGATTCCGGATGAGAATATATCCGTCCTGTGATCGACGGACTTTCCGAGCGCCTGTTCCGGCGACATATATGCGATCTTCCCCTTGAGGATGCCGGCCATTGTATGTGAGATGTTCATCGCCGCCTTGGCAATTCCAAAATCTGCGATCTTCACTTCACCTTCATATGAGATGAGAATATTTTGCGGAGAGATGTCACGGTGGACGATATTGAGCGGATTCCCTTTGTGGTCCGTCTTCCTGTGGGCGTAATCAAGGCCCTTGCAGACTTCGCTTGCAATATAGGCAGCCACATCAGTCGGGAGCTGAACATTTCTTTCTCTGCAACGGTACATCACATCCCGGAGATTGATGCCGCTGATAAATTCCATTGAAATGAAATAGTCGTCGCCAACCTTGCCCAGGTCATAAGTTTGAACAATATTGGCATGAGAGAGCGCAACCGAAAGTTTTGCTTCATCCACCAGCATTGTAATGAAGTCTTTGTCTGCGGCGCAGTGGGGAAGAATTCTCTTGATGACGACAAGTTTCTCAAAGCCATCCACGCCAAATGTCTTGGCTTTATAGATCTCCGCCATTCCGCCGACCGCGAGCTTTTCTAGGAGAAAATATTTTCCAAATTGTTTAGGTTCGAATTCTGCCATATCCGGTTCGTTAGTGCGTTAGTGCGTTAGTGCGTTGATACGTTAGTTCGTTAACTACTCAAATAATAAATAAAGGAGCATGAATAATACTATTGCCCCGAGTGTTGTGTATAAAATAATACTCTTAATATCTTTCTTCTTTCCGACGGGCTTGCTCTCTTTTTCACCATTCACATCCATAGACGGTACCGAGAGATGCTGTTTCGGCCCCGGAACGCTGACCTCAACCATGGGTTCTGATATAATGAGATTTAGAGGGATATCCTGCCCCGGTTGAAATTTTCTCAAAGTCCAAAAATTTTCCCTCGCCGCAAGGACGATATGTGCATTATTGAGTATCTTTCCGTTCTTAAGCTCAATATCGATCTCCGCGAGAGAGACGCCTCTCATCATGAGAGTCTGTCTGAACCATGCGCGGGCAATGTCATCGCGGCGAATCTTTATATATCGTCTATTAGAAGCGCCGGCATAGACCTTCTGCCAACCGGGGGCCGCATGCGAGCCGGAATACTCATCTTCTGAGTCCCCTTTTTTATTCTCTTCCCTCTGCCTGTCCCGCTTCGTCTCAGTGGTCGCCTGAACGTGATAAATTGATGAGGGATCTGGTTTATCAACCTTTTCTACCATTGCTAGTTCTTCTTCTTTTCTTCCTTCTTTTCGGGCTTTGCTTTGCCTCCCGAAGCGTAACCATCTTTATACCAACCGCTCCCTTTGAGCGTAAAACTGGTGCTACTTATGAGACGCTTTGTGCTCCCTCCGCACTTGGGACATACGGAGACCGGCTTTTCGCTTATCTTCTGAAAGATCTCAAAATGGTAGTCGCATTTTACACAGCAATATTCATAAGTCGGCATAAACTAAATATATTTTTCCTTTTCTATGGACTTTACTCCCCACCACACACTGGTGACTTTGGACCCCAATTCTATACGTTTGTCGGGAAAAAGCAAAGGAAAAGTGGCCTTCAGTGAAACTAGGAGCCTGTCTGGAAATGACACTTTCTGTCATTGCGAGGAGCAAAGCGACG
>CAZTCA010000138.1:0-3896 GCA_964612405.1 uncultured Pseudomonadota bacterium | reverse complement strand
ATCAAGCTTACTCGTATTGATGCCACGTGGGATGACGGCAATGAAAAGACAACGATTGAACAATTCTGGCAGGTCTTTTTTTATGGCGATCTCTTGGCGTCGGTCCAGAACAAGCGACCAGAAAAGGGTTACATTTATAAAACTAAATCTCGCATCTTGTCTGTCCCTCTTTATAAACCTCCTGCAAACTATGAATGGGCACTTAATCAGTTGGAGAACTACCTAAGCGGCCATGCGTTCGGTGCGGAGCCTATAATCAACAGCAACTGCGCTATGTGTGAGTGGAAAAAAACATGTATCGATTGGGCTGAAGAGAACCGTGATGTCTCACTTGTCCATTATGTCGGCCAGGCGATGAAGGCCGGCCTGAAGAAACTCGATATTTCTACTATTGAAGATTTAGCAAAACAAGATCCGAAGGAATTAACTGAAAAGGTTCAGAAATTGAAGGAAGAAGGCTACTTTTGGAAAAGCATGCCGGCTGATCTTCCTGGGAAGGTCGTTGAACGCGCTCGCATCTACATCGGTGGAAAACCTGTCATTCACGAACCAATCATTTTCCCGGAAACTGATTTAGAGATTCATTTTGATATTGAAGACGATCCAACGCAGGACTTCGTTTATTTGCACGGGGTCTTGCTCGTAGAAAAAGGAAAGGAACCTGAATACCATGCTTTTTTTGCTGAAAAATATGAAGATGAAAAAATAATCACTGAACAACTTATAAAATTTTTGAATCAATATCCTAAAGCAACGATTTATCATTATAGTGACTACGAAAAAACTACCATTAAACGACTGGTCAACAAACATAAGCTCGAAACGGATATCTTTGAGCGGTTATTCGAAGAGAATGAAACGGCCTTTGATCTATACAAAGCCATTACAAACAATACCGACTGGCCATTGACCAGCTATGGCATAAAGGCAGTCTGCAAGTTTCTTGGCTTTAAATGGGATGCAGCTGACGCGGGCGGTGCAGCGTCGATTGTCTGGATGAACGATTATTTGGCTGGCAACAAGGCTATGAAAGATAAAATTCTACGTTACAATGAAGACGATTGCCGGGCTACATATTTTCTAAAAAGTGAATTGATAAAAATGGATCAAACCAGTTGAATTGGAGGATTCCATGAAATTTAACATTGATCATCTAACCGAGGCCGAACTCATTGAACTCAACCACAAAATAGTGGAACGTCTCCGAATAATGCATCAAATCAAGGTACACAAAGAGATGTTTGAATTTAAAATAGGAGATCGAGTCACATTTCATCCTTCCGGGCATGGGGAACAGATGGGAACCTTGACCCGCTTCAACAAGAAAACCGTGACTGTCATTACTGACAACGGAGGACATTGGAATGTTGCACCAACCCTGATTAAGCTCGCGCAGTCAGTGAAGGTGGAAAAAAAAGAAGCGCCACCACAATTAAAACTTTTGAAATAAAGAGAGGCGACTCCATGACAAAAACTTTAACTAAGAAATCGAATCTTGCACACTATAGCCAGCTCCTTGATGAGATCAAAAATAGAATCCGGCAGGGGCAAACACGAGCTATGTGGGCGGCCAATTCGGAAATGATTGCCACCTATTGGGATGTGGGCCAAATGATTTCAAAAAGGCAAGAGCGGGAAGGCTGGGGATCCGGGGTATTACCAAGGTTGGCAAAAGACCTCCATAACGGGCTACCCAAGGTAAAGGGATTTTCCGTCCGAAACCTCAGTTTTATGGTGCAGTTTTACAAGGAATATCAACAAGATAGCTCAATTATGTTATGAAACGGCCGGTTTCACAATTACAGGCTCCCGAAAAGGGGCAACTGCCAGCTACCCAATTGACCGAGACCGGAGAAGTGAAACTACTCGTTTTACAAATACCATGGGCGCACAACATCGTCCTCATGCAAAAGATCAAAGATTTGAAAATCCGGCACTGGTACATGCAACAGGTGTTGGAACAGGGCTGGAGTCGTGATGTGCTGGCTTCCATGATCAAATCAAATGTTCATAAACGACATGGCAAGGCGATATCGAATTTTAAGGCACGCCTTCCAGCACCTCAATCCGATCTTGTACAACAGACTCTCAAGGATCCATACATCTTCGACTTTATGACATTGGAGGAACCATTTCACGAACGTGAATTGGAAACCGGACTTATCAAACACCTCGAACAATTTCTTATCGAACTGGGGCAGGGTTTTGCATTCGTCGGCCGCCAATACCATGTTGAGGTGAGTGAAAACGATTTCTACATCGATCTCCTGTTCTATCATTTAAAACTTCGTTCTTACATCGTCATTGAACTTAAAAAGGGTCCCTTCAAACCGGAATACGCCGGAAAGATGAATTTTTATTGCAGTGTGGTAGATGACAAACTGAGAGACGAAAATGACAATCCGACAATAGGACTAATTTTATGCCAGGATCGCGATCGGATACTCGCGGAATATGCTTTGCGCGATATTCATAAACCGATTGGAGTATCCGGATATGAGTTAACACAGAATCTCCCTGCAAAGTTAAAAAGCAGCTTACCATCAGTTAAACAAATTGAGTCGGAGCTATCAGGCGAAAGAAAGACTCGGAAAAAACGAGGGAAGGCGAAATAGGGTAATAGAAACAATTAATGTGGTAATAACTTGCCCTTATTACCACATTAAAACAGTAAAGAGGTGTTTATGGAAGGGATGATGATGTTTCACCAGTTATTTCCGGATATCGGGCTGGAAGAAACGCGAACAATAACTGTTTTCAAGGAGAGAGATGGCTGGTCTTGCAAAGCGGTGGGGACTCAAGACAAGCTATGGCGGGCCTATGCCGTCGAGCAAAATCCATAAGCTGATACAAAATCCTTTTTACTATGGTGTTATGAGAATCAAGGGGCAGATACTTCCCGCAAAGCATGAACCGATTATTTCAAAGGAGCTATTCGACCGCTGTCAGGAAATTCGTCTCGGTTGGAAAAAGAAACCGTTTAAATATTCCGACAAGCCATTTATCTTTCGAGGCCTCATCAAATGTGCGCATTGCGGATGTACGATTACAAGCGATCTCAAGAAGGGGAAATATATCTATCTGCATTGCACGAAATCAAAGGGAGCATGCGAAGGAAAAAGACTCCGCGAAGAACCTATCTTGGAGCAGGTAAAAGACATATTCAAAGACCTTCGGATTCCAGATGACGTCTTGGCCGCAATCAAAAATCACCTGAACCAGTCCGTCCAAGTAAAAAGGGAATATTATCAGGAGGCAATCAATCGAATCCATAGCGAATATAATCTCACACAAAAGAAACTCGAACGCCTATTGGATATGAGATTAGAGGAGAGTATTACACAGAGCGAGTATGACAAAAAGTGCGTGCAATTGAGGGGTCGGCAAGACGAATTGGGTGAAGATTTGAGGCGGCATACCGAGGCCGACGAGAAGTTCAATACCACCCTCTTGACCTTGTTTGATTTAGCCTCCCGCGCTTACGACCTTTTCGAGAGTTCGAAAGTCGATCAAAAGCGGCAACCCATCAATCTGACACTTTCGAACTTGGCCTTAAATGGCCGAACCCTTGAATATCAAAAAAGAAAGCCGTTCTCGGATTTCCCGAAAACGGCTTCCTGTGCCAAAATGCTCAGGGACTTGGACTCGAACCAAGATGACCAGCTCCAGAGGCTGGCATCCTACCATTGGATGATCCCTGATCGCGTCCCGCTGTAAAAGCGAGAAAACTCGCACCCACCTATCACGTCAACCTCAAGCCATCAAGTTTTTTGTGAATCGTTGTGAATCGTCTGCGAGGGCGGGCGCCCGCCATATTACTCGACCCGGGCTATTTCAGATCATAATGCTTATGCACTTGACACCCATTAACCGGACTTAAGAGCCGAGAGTGTAAG
>CAZTCA010000137.1:0-3953 GCA_964612405.1 uncultured Pseudomonadota bacterium | reverse complement strand
TCCCATAAATTACTCCACAGAGCGGCAGTGAGATTTCTCTTTGTTGTTTCTTTTGAAGATAAGCTTATATTCGCGAATGCCGACAATAATAGCGACAATTAAAAGCGAAATAAATAATTCCGCCCAGCCAAAATCTCTGGCAAATTCACCCATGAGTGACATGCGTGTAATGTTATCAGCCGCGAATGGGCATGTCCAGATATAATTAAACTGCATCGGTTGAGAGATGACACGACGCGACATGGCGTCTATTCTTTTATTTCAAGGCGGGATTCTAGCGCGCGCGATAATGTAGACTTGTCTGTATACTCAATATCACCGCCGAACGGGATGCCGAAGGCAATTCTGGAAAGTCTAATTTTATATGGCCTGGCTATCTTCGTAATATAATGAGCCGTTGCCTCTCCCTCAATTGTTGGGTTGGTTGCGACAATTAACTCTTTAATGGCATTCTTTTCGAGCCTTTGTACGAGCTCTTTGACCTTAATATTTTCCGGTCCCACACCGTCAAGAGGGGAGATAGCTCCGTGCAGTATATGATACACTCCCTTGAATGTGCCTGTGGACTCGATTGCAGATGCATCCTGAGGATCTTCAACTATACAAACAGATTTGTTGTTCCTTCTCGGATTTGAACAGATGTAACAAGGATCATCTTCTGTGAGATTAAAACATTCCGAACACAATTTTATCTTCTTCTTCACGTTGGCGATAGCGTTGACCAGGTCAGAGACATTTTCTGTTTTGTCCCTCATTATATGATAAGCTATTCTGGCCGCGGACTTGGAGCCAACACCGGGGAATTTTGAAAGGGCTTTAATGAGTTTGTCGATTGGGTTCATTTGGTCTTTATCTCTTTAATTTCTGCACTGAAAATATTTGCGGCCTCCCTGATTACTTCGTGGGATAGCGCCTCCTCTTTTGTTGCCTTGCGTTTCTCCTCCACGATCTTTCTCTCTTCAATTCTTTTTTGATGTTCGTTGGCACCGTTTTCTTTGAATTCTATTGTCAGTTTGTAATCAAAATTGAAAAAATCTTTTGCAGTTTTTTCAAAAATCTTTTTTCGCTCCGTTTCAGTAAGCATATCTCCGTATAAAGAATTCTTCGGGAATTGTACTATGATTTTATTTCCGTCAATCCTGCTTGATATAGAGTGGGAAAGAATTGAAGATATTTGAGGTTTATTTGAATTGAGCCAAGAAATAAACTCCGCTATTGTGCTACCTCGTGATTTTTCAGTTTTTTTTTGAGATAAAACGATTCCTAAAGATTTGAGTTCCTCAACTCTCATTATAAGATCATCAACGCTCTTTACCTTGGATACCTGTGTTAAGTTAATCATCAGAACATCCAAAACCATCCTCTGAAATTTGGTTCTGGATATCTCTTCAACTCCTTTGTACAAAAGATTGAACCACTGGTTGCACTCGTCAATCGTGGCACTTTCCGATAATTCTTTGAGCTTGTTAACTTCTTCAGAAGGGAGGCCGATTCCGGCGCCCGCATTTCCATCGCAGGCTTTTATAAGGAGTAGATTCCTGAACTGTTCCAAAAGGTCCGTTGAAAATCTGACCAGATTTGCTCCCGTTTGAAACAGCTCTTCAACCATCGAAGTTGCCGCCCGTGCGTCCTTTTTAATTATTGCTTCCAGAGTTGCATTGATCTGTTTTCTGTCCAGAAAGCCCAAGAGTTCCTTCAGGTGTTTATATGTGAGAGTTTTGCCAGCGTATGCCACCGCCTGATCGAAGAGGGATTCGGCGTCACGCATTGATCCTTCTGCTTCACTGGCTATAATCCCCAAACTTTCCGAATCTACGCTGATCCCTTCAGACTTTGCTATTGAAGATAGGGTTTCAACTATCTTCGGCATTGCTATTCTTCTGAAATCATATCGCTGACATCTTGAGAGGATGGTTGCCGGTATTTTGTGCGGTTCGGTTGTAGCAAAAATAAAAATAACGTGTGCCGGCGGCTCTTCCAGTGTTTTCAACAGCGCATTGAATGCCGCAGTGGAGAGCATGTGGACTTCGTCTATTATATAAATCTTATATCTTCCGCCGGACGGAAGATATTTAACACGTTCGCGTATTTCTCTGATGTCATCTACTCCGGTATTGGATGCGCCGTCTATCTCCTGAACATCCATTGATGTGCCGGCAGTTATATCGTTGCACTGCGGGCATTTATTACAAGGTTCGGCGGCAGGACCCTTTTCACAGTTGAGCGCCTTTGAAAATATTCTGGCCAGCGTGGTCTTGCCGACTCCGCGCACGCCGGTGAGAAGGTAGGCATGATGAAGTCTGTTTGCAGTTATAGCATTACGGATCGTTTGGGTGATATGCTCCTGCCCAACAACATCTGCGAATGTCTGCGGTCTATATTTTCTAGCTATAACTTGGTATGACATAAAGTATTAACTTTTCTTTGCAAGCCATTCTCTTCCTTTTCCTACCTCTGTGTTTACCGGAACGTTCTTTTTACAAAGCGGACAATCTTTTTCATCCCACGCATCCAGATTAATTTCAATAAGTGATGTGAGTTTGGCGCCCAGCATTTCTCCGGACACCTTCTCTCTGTTTACCAGTGCCGCGCATGCAACAACATCTCCGCCAAGCCCTTTGACCGCATCGATCACTTTTTTGACAGATCCGCCGGTGGTTAATATATCCTCAACAACCAAAACTTTTTTGCCGGGGATCAATTTATTATAACCACGCTTAAAGAATCTTGTTTTTTCGCCGCCATCGATCTTCTCTTCAGAAAATACTCCGAGTACCTCTCTCTTATCAAACTTGCTCAGGAAGTGAGCAACCCATTGTGAGAGAATGACGCCGCCGATTGTCGGTGCCGCAACCACCTCCACACCTTTTCCTTTGAATTTTTCTGCGATCATCCTGCAGAGTGCGGATATTTTTTCCGTGTGTGGATATACGGCATCTTTATTTACATAGGCGTTCCCATGTTTCCCGGATGCGTAAACAACGTGTGTGTCAGTAATGATTGCGTTAATATCTTTAAATATTTTCAATGCATCTGTCATGACATCTCCGTTGCAATCTTCTTTGCGGCATCAGCAGGAGATCCAACCTCTGCCGGTGGGTTTGTAATAGGCCTTCCGATCACAAGATAATCTGCGCCGGCCGCCAACGCCTCTTTTGGTGTTGTAACCCTTTTCTGATCGCCCTTGGCGACCCAGGTGGGGCGTACTCCAGGCGTGACAATTAAAAAGTCTTTTCCGCAGGCATCTCTGATTGCCTTTATCTCTCGCGGCGATGCAACGACACCGTCCAGGCCCGCCTCTTTTGCCTTGAGTGATAGATGAACCACCATATTTTTCAGGGATTCATCGTCTTTTATATGTGCAATTCCAATATCGTTCATTGCCTTGGCATCGAGGCTGGTTAAGATTGTGACTCCAATGACCAGAGGACGCTTATCTCCGGCCACTTCTTTGGCGGTGCCCACAGCTCTCTTCATCATTTCAACACCGCCGAGACAGTGGACGTTTAACATCCAAGCGCCAAGGTTTGTAACGCCCCTGACAGCTCCGGCGACGGTATTGGGTATGTCCTTGAATTTACCGTCAAAAAAGAGCCTGCCGCCCAAATTTTTGATGACATTAGGGGCGCCCTCGGATGTGAGCAATTCCAGGCCGACCTTGAAGGCTCCAACATGGTCTTTTAGTTCAGCGGCGAGCTCTTTGGCCTTGGCAAGTGTGGGGGTATCGAGCGCTACTATGATTCTATCTTTTGCCTGCATCTGGACCCAAGGCGTTATCAGAAATGGTGCTGGTCATGCAACACATAATTTCCCTCCGAGTCTGAAGGGTGCGCGATCTGCTCGCGCCAGCCGACGGCAGTGGCATGGCGTTCTCTTCGCTCACCAACTGGGGGCATATCTTAGACTTCGCGACCCACTTATGGATTGGCTTCGCTCCCACCTTCTGGAGCCGG
>CAZTCA010000136.1:0-3992 GCA_964612405.1 uncultured Pseudomonadota bacterium | reverse complement strand
GTGCAACCTCATTTGTCATGTCGATAAACAATCAACAATAAACGATCAACGGATTAAACTCTTACCTTTTGCCAAACCTCAAGTTTTTCAAAATTGAACATGTGCAACCTCATTTGTCATGTCGATAAACAATCAACAATAAACGATCAACGGATTGTATAATTATAACCATCACTTTCAATCATAATATCCCCGCCTATTACGTTGATATCATCTAGATAGCTGTCGTCCAGCCAGCCTCGGCCGGTCTGATAGACTTCAATGCCGGAGTTTATCAAGCGATCTATTACCGACCGATGTGGATGGAAATATTCGTTTACACCCACTGATATGATCGCGATTTCGGGCGTTGTTATATCCAGCAGGTTTTGATTTGTAGATGTGGCGCTCCCATGATGGCCGACATGTAAAATATCAATATCTCCGACCAGAGGGGCAAGCGGTGTCTCAAGATCAATCGTATCATAGGGAGGGTTTCCGCCGCCTCCCGGGAGATCGCCCGCAGTTAAATACCTGAATGATCCATATTCAATCAACATGGCCGCGCTGTGTTCATTGTTGTCATCAGGATCGCACTCGAACACTTGCCCATCCGCAAACTCGCAGTTATTCAAAAGAACCGAGATCGATACATCCCCCAGATTATAAACATCTCCCGCCTTTGTGTCGTGGGGTTCAATCCCCAACTCCCCGATGCTTCCGGAATGATCAATGTCGTAATGAGAGATGAAGAGATAATCCAATTCTAAACCACTTATCTTACCACAAGCCTCTGGTGGTCCGGTGTCAATCAGCGCCGCTTCTCCGCTTGGGGCAATGACCAGAGCCGCATCTCCCTGGCCCACATCAAAGACAATTATTGTGAGGAGGTCTTCGGTGTCAGCTCGTGCCGACTGAAATTCTAGAGTGCTGTCATCAAATATCTCCTTTTCAACGTTGAGTGCCGGTCCGCAACCGCAGATAAATATAAACGTAAATAGGATAAGGTTTTTCATGACCGCGTTTCATGAGCAAACCTCGTGCCAGATGCAATTATGATGAATATCAACGCAGTCTCTTTGAGGGGCTTGTCAGCAGTTGATCATTTTTCGTCAGTTTCATCTAGTGCGTTGGTGCGTTGGTGCGTTGGCACGCTACTACATAAAGATATCGGAATTTCATAACCTTTTTGCCAAGGAACCAACAAACCAAAGGACCAACGAACTCCTGGTATATTTTTTGCTCTAATGTTTGGTCATGAAAACTCTGGTTTGTATTCTTTTTGTCCTCCTCCCGCCCGTTTCAGTATTTGCGGAAGAGCCGGATATTATGGATGTCCAAAAGGCGGCGCTTGATTACGCGCGGATCAGGCCGGACGAACTATCGAACTTGAAGAAGAGGGCGCGAATGGCCGCGATGTTACCGCGTCTCCAGCTTGGCATGGACAAGTCCGTCCAGAACGATGTCGATATATCTATTAGTGACAGCGTTTCGGTCACCTCGGGCGGCGTAAACGTCGGTCCGGAGGCGAGCGATGTTAATCAAAGTGCGGATAGTGATACGAGCTTTGAGGTGAAAGCGGTCTGGTATCTAAACGAGCTGATCTTCAACCGCGATGCCCTCGATATTGCGGAAGAGGCCCGCTATCAGGTCCGCGAGCGGCGTATGATATTGGCCGAGGTGAACAAATTTTATTTTAAGAGACAGAAATTGTTGAAAGAGGTCCGGAAGGAGAAGGACTTTTTCAGAAAAGAGGATATTGAGATGAGACTGGACGAAGTGACTGCGGATCTGGATGCACTTACCGGGGGGTGGTTTTCTTATACAGCGAGGCAATGAGGTTGGGAGAATGATTTATGGGTTATATAAAAAACTTAATCCTTAGAGCCTGCGTAGCAGGCGTCTTAATCCTTACAACTATCTCTTGCGGTAGCCCCGACATCATCTACCTCCCTTCGCTGTTGCAAAAACAGCCGAAAGTGATTGCGGTGGAACCGGAAGAGGACTCAGCAACATCTCCGGCGTCGTCTGTTGTTGTCAAATTTTCAATTCCAATAGATCCATTGTCTGTTAATAAATATTCGTTCGTTGTTGTGAGCGAATTTGAAGACGGGCCGCCAAAGAAGGTGGCGGAGGATATAGAAGACGGCAAGATTGCCGGACTGGAAGGTGACTATGAAGTTGGAGAAGATGCGCTCTCTGTAACATTTGTTCCGGCATATCCATTCAACGAAGGTCTATATGGAGTGGTCGTGACCAATGCAATTCACACGGAGGACAACTTCCCCCTGAATCAGACGCCCGGCTCAAGTCCAACGCCGTTTATAAGTACATTTGTCGTTAGCGGGACAGAAGAGGAGTCTGCGTCAGGAAACTACACGGCTGGAACGGCTGGAACGGCTGGAACTGCTGGAACGGCTGGAACGGCTTTAACTCCTCCGGAGGAACTGGTCATTAACGAGATCTATTACGATGCCCCCGGTACGGATACAAACGGAGACCTTTTTGTCGAACTTTATGGAACCCCCGGCGGAGAGATTGTGGGTTATAGGATCGTTTTTGTTAACGGTGATGATGGCAAGATAACAGATTCTATAGAGCTTCCCACAGGAGCAAAGATCCCAGACGATGGTTTATATGTTATAGCGGATGCGGTGACAGGTTCCCCGGATAAATCAAATATAGACACCGCAGACTATATAAAAAATTTCGATCCCCAAAACGGTCCGGACGCGGTTCAACTGATTTCGCCCGAAGATGAGTTGGTCGATGCAGTCTGTTATGGCGAAGTCGCTGTTTCGACCGCAAAAAACGGTTTGGCGGTTTGTGAGGGTTTTCCGGCGCCAGATGTTTCAGGCGGAAGCAGTTTATCTCGTCTTCAAGATTTGGCCGATACAGATGACAATGCTACTGATTTTTCTGAAAACACTTTGCCATCACCTGGTGATCTCGGGGCGAGCCTCGTGGAATAGACATCTCTCCGGTCTGCAGGCTTTTGGCATGACTTTGTTGGCAATTTCCGGATATTCTTTTATAAAATAAGAGACAAAATCTTCGAGTGTTATGAAGCCGCCGTTTTTCTTGACGGTGTTCATCATAAAAAGCGGCATCAATGGATGCGTTTCCGCCATTTCGGATAAACAGTTGAGGGCACCAATAAAAACATTAGATGCCCCGGCAAAAGATGAACGTCCCATCAAATCCTTGAACTTCTTGCCATTCAGTTCAAAACTGAAGCTGCCATCGCTTAAATATTTTATTTCATATTGCGGATTCATTTGTTTTAATTCTGCAAATCTAAGGGCCTCTGCAAATCCTTCTTCAAATGCCTGCTCTCTAAGTTTTGGATTTGTATATGCTTCCTGGTCTCTCAATCTAAATAAATCAGTAATATCTTTTGGCGGAAAGAGTCTCTGCAGAACAATGTGCCAAAGCTCATGGGTGAACTCCGAAAAAGTTTTAGAACGAATTGGATTATTAACCATGACATTAACGCCGTGCCAGTCCAGATGTATTCCTCCAAAGAGAGGAAAGTATTCGGGAGTGGCGATCGGATGACCTGCCGGTGCATTATCATATAAAAATATATTTATCTTTGGCCCATTTTTGACTGCTTTTAACATCTGATGAACAAGTGAGTTTGGGTCGTCGGCACTCTCGACAACTTTGTCGTGGATAGATTTTAGCCTTGGCTTATCTTTTAATTCAACCATCAGCTCAGGTGAACACGAGTCATATCCTCTGCTGTAACCGACATCAAAGATATGCCATACGAATCTGGCTTCGGAACATGCATCTGTCATATGTCGTCGTTATCGGTTAGCTTTAAGAAAAGTTGCTACAATATGTCCTCCATAACCGGCAGAGATTATTGGATATATTTGATGGGGCTGGGCCGGCCCTTAATTTTTTCATCGTTGACATCATTCGTTATACTTAATACGAACGTGCAGACTTGAAAGGAGATACTATGAAAAAGCCCCCTTTGGTCAACCAAAGGGTTGACAGTCAAG
>CAZTCA010000135.1:0-3994 GCA_964612405.1 uncultured Pseudomonadota bacterium | reverse complement strand
CACCACCGTCGCCAGTGTTATCATCTGCATTATCATCGTCCGGATTTTCCAAAACCCAATCTTGGCTACTGTCGTCTGCGGGCGGTTCGTCTTTAGGGTCTGCAATATTTGCGGAATCGTCGCCACCATCATCTGCGGCGGGGTCGGCGGCCTTATTGCAACCGGCAACTATAAGAAGCATGGCCAACACGCCCGAAATGATCAAATATCTGATTTTTAGAATGCTCTTCATTTGAGGTCCCTTTTTAACAGAACGCCGGAAAATGTCTATATCATAGTTATAATGAGACACCAGGGGTCTGACCCCTGCCCTTGACAAATCCAAAAAAGACACTATATAGCCGCGCATGGTTATTTATGATCTCATATGCGCGAACAATCACCGGTTTGAGGCGAGCTTCCCCTCTTTCGATTCTTATAGAAAGCAGAAGGGACTGGGGCTTGTCTGTTGTGCGGTTTGTGGGGATAATAAAGTAGAGATCATTCCAACCGGCGGACATGTCGTCAGAAGAGCCGATCCTGTTAAAAAACCGAAGGCATCTAAGCCTGAGGGGACCGTCTCAAACGTCGACATGATCACATTTATCAAGACATTGAATCATTACGTCAGAAATACCTGCGTGGATGTCGGAACAAAGTTTCCGGAAGAGGCAAGAAAAATCCATTACGGTGATAGCGAACAGAAAAACATCTACGGTCAGGCCACAAACGAAGAGCGCGAGGAATTAAAAGAAGAAGGCATTCCCTTTTCAGCTATCCCCATCCTACCTGATGAAGTTGAGAATTAACGCTCCATTAATAATTTATAAAATCGGTAGGCCGGGTCAGCGAGTTTTTCGTTCTTCTTTCTGATTACACAGATATTCCGTTTGAACGGATCACCCACAATTCTCAAGTGTTTGCATTTATGCCGGACAAGTTCGCTGTCAATAAAATATCTGGAGAGAAACGCAACGCCAAGACCCGCCTCCGCAAGCCTCACCGCCGCGCTGTTGAATGAGACGTCAAGAATCTCCGTCGGCAGAAGACCGCGATTACGAAGAACCGTATCAATAATCCGTCTTGTGCGGCTGTCTTTTGGATATAATATCAGAGGATTCTCAACCAGCTTTTCAAGACTGATCCTGCTGTATCTTGCAAGCGGGTGTTTGTTGGATACGAGACAATCGATCCTGTCGTGCCCGATAAAATGCTCCTCAAGCAGGGGGTGTGGCTTCTCCTCCGCTGAAATGACGCCGAGATCGTAACGCCCGCCGATCACCCCATCCTCTATCTTTCCGCTGTCTGACACAACAAGCTCAAGATGGACATTTGAATATTTGTCCCTGAATTTTTTCAGGATGGGAGGAATGATCGTCTGCGTTGAGGCATCTGTAAGGCCAATCTTCAGAGTTCCGACTGTCTCCGTTTTTTGTTCAGAAAAACTCTTCAGATGATTAAACTCTTTCAGAATGTTCTCCGTTTTTACCAGAAACGACCTGCCAAAGTCATTGAGGACAAGCCTCCCCTTTTCGCGCTCAAACAACCGCCGGCCGAGCTCTTCTTCCAGCTTTTTTATGTGCTGAGTCACGCCGGGCTGGGTCATGGCCAGTTTCCTGGCCGCCTTGGTCAGCGTCCCCTTCCTCGTAACCATTTGAAACACATTGAGATCTATCATATCCATATTGTACTATAATATATACTTATATAGTTCATAAGTAAATATAATTTTTAATTATACTTGTCCCGTGTCATTATGCACTCATGAAAAACAGAAACAAAAGAAATAGAAAGTCGGAGGGCCGGAAGGCAGAAAGGCACGAAACTGTGATCGAGAGAATCGAAAGCTGGCTGTTGAAGATGGCCGAGGAATCTTTTGCCTCCTACGACAAGTGCGGTAGGTTCACAAACTTTATCGACTAAACATGAGGGGCCTGAATTGGCTCTATCTTCTTGATTTAATTCATGTTTTAGTCAATGGTTAATTGGCCTGATCTGGCCGGTCTGCATATATCTATTGCCACACCCCCCTAAGTGTGTATATTCCAGCGCGTTAATTTAACTTGTTATGTAAATTAATACATAACAAAAAAAGTAAAGGAGAAGGGTATGGAGACTGGTAAGGTAAAGTTTTTCAATGAAGCGAAGGGTTTTGGGTTTATTACACCTGACAAAGGTGGAAAAGACCTCTTCGTCCACGCATCGGCCATCGTAGAAGGACCGATCACAAAGGGCGACACGGTTGAATATGAACCAGCACAGGGAGAAAAAGGCCCGTGTGCTTCGAACGTAAAACGCAAATAGCCTTTGAAACATCAAACCGCCTCTTCGTGTGAACACATGATGAGGCGGTTTTTTATTTGGGGAAATAAAAAGGGCCTCTTTTTATAAAGAGGCCCTTCTTTTTAATATTTCGCTGACTGCTATATATCACTCGGTGCGGTCGGCGCCGTAAACTCAATCTCCGCCAAGTCGACCAGATCGCTTGTCACGGCATCGCCACCCGGATTGTCGTTCGACATAGTGCCGATCTCACTCTTATATGTAAAACCTTCTCCGGTTGAATTACAACTGTTTGTCGGGGCATATGTTATCGCCTGTTCCGAAACCGTAAATAGTGCGGCATTTGCTCCACGGACTAGACTCTGCCACTGGACTTTTTGCGGAACCTGGTCATGAAAATCATTGCCAGGACCGAACGTTGGATTTGGACCGGCCCAGTTGCAAATCATCCCCTCAATTGTCCCCGCGCCGCCGTCGGCAATGTGCGGACCATATCCATAATAGGCATTTCCTGTCGCACTGCCATCATCCGCCGCAACGGTTGAGACATTGAGGACTCTCGTCCAGTTGTCGGCACCGCCGGCCTGCCAGGCATAAGCAAGCGAACCTGACCCGTCGGTCGGATCTATATTAAAGAGGCCGTAATTCCAGTCATGCGACCAGCCGTCCAGATTTTCTGCACCATACAGGTCCGCCGGATCGATATCGCCATCCACATCGAACGGATCTGTGTCGGCACCGCAGAACATGGCATAATTTACTTCGTACTTGAGCAATTCTGCAGATGACTTTTCATAAAGGATTGTGCCGGCATATGACATTCCATCCGGTGGCGTGGGGTCCCCTTCCTGTCCCATATCCACTTCGCAGTTACCATCTTCATCCGACATCTTAAATCTCAACTTGCCTTGATACGTACTTCCATCTTCTGATGTCTTGATGTGTGTCAACACCAGCGTATTGGTTTCGACATTCTCATCAATTGTCGTTGCGACACTCAAAGTCGATCTGTAAACCTCGTTGGTATCAGAATCCGCCAACCTCTCAAGAATCGCGCTCGAAACCGCAAGCCCTGTAACACTCACCTGATCTGCAATTGTGCTTGTAAGGTCCAATTTCTCTCCAACCCCCGGCAAATCCACTCCGGCCTTGTTGCCGGCGCAAGCCATAGCACCCATGATCTTGATCATATTATCAACTCTTGCGGCAATATTTGAAACCACATCATTTGTCTTTGCGGCCGAACATGCCTCATCACCTTCAGTCTCATTCCAGAAACCTAAGTCATAGGGAGGAAATTCGTTGTTTGGACCCCCGCCACCATCCGGATGGTTTTCGTATGATACTGTGGGACCATAACAATCCGGTGGTGTAATTGTTGGAATTCCAAGTGTGAATGTGCACTCACCCTCTCCTGCTACAAGCGCTACAAACTCCTGCTTTTTCGTCATATAGTCACTACCCGGCTCTGCGGCAATCACCTCTTTCGTGAGGCTCAATGTCGCTTCCGAGAGCTCAGCGGTCGGCGAGCTTATTACAACTTCTGACGGCACGGCAGACCCCATCGTTGTTGCGGCAACTTTTGCCGCATCATCGCCGTCATCTGTGACCGTAGGGCTGTTACTGCCACAGCTTGTGACATTCAGACCCATAAAACCGAGCCCAAACATCAGAGCACAAACTACCAGAATTGTTGACATTTTTTTCATATTACCCCCTTTTTTTTGGTGTA
>CAZTCA010000134.1:0-4016 GCA_964612405.1 uncultured Pseudomonadota bacterium | reverse complement strand
ATGGGAATGGGCGAGCCGCTCATGAATTACGATAACGTTGTCGGAGCCATTAGAATCATGATCGATGCAAATGGAATTGGCCTTTCAAAGAGACGTATCACTCTCTCCACATGCGGTTTGGTTCCTGAAATTGCAAAACTCGCCAAAGAGAAACTCGGCATAAAACTCGCAATCTCTTTGAGCGGAACAACGGACGAATCGCGTTCAAAGATAATGCCGGTCAGCAAAAAATATCCGCTTGCCGATCTCATGAATGCCTGTGAAGAATACGCAAAGTTAGATAATCGTCATAAAATCACTTTTGAATATGTGATGGTGAATGGTGTCAATGATTCGGATGATGATGTAAAGAGGTTGGTCGGTTTTATGAGCCGCTTCTCATCAAAGATCAATCTGATTCCGTTCAACCAAATAGGGGTCTGGCCCCAATCCAATAAGGGGCCTGACCCCTATTTAAAACCCTCACCTCGAAAGAGGATCGATCAATTTGCCGAACATCTTCGTAACAAGCATATCCAGGTGAATATTCGCGCTAGTCGCGGCCAGGATATTCTCGCCGCGTGCGGCCAGCTTGCATCAAAGTCCTAATATCTTGCATTGGTAAATATTTAATGTTAGATCAATTTACCTGTTTACAGGAGGTGCTAAATGTCTGATTTAATAGGAATTATTGGTGGAAGCGGACTCTACGAAATGGAAGGGTTCAAGGTCAAAGAGGAGAGGAAAGTCGAGACTCCGTTTGGGCTCCCAAGTGACAAGATTGTTATCGGCGAACTGAGCGGGAGAGAAGTTGCTTTTTTGCCGCGGCACGGAAGAGGCCACAAATTTTCACCAAGCAACATCAACTATCGCGCGAATATCTGTGCGCTGAAGATGGTCGGCGTGAAATGGATCATATCCTTGAGCGCTGTCGGGAGCCTGAGAAAAGATATTAAGCCGGGCGAGCTGGTGATGGTCGATCAGTTTATCGATAAAACATATTTAAGAAAAAATACATTTTTTGATGACGGAGTTGTTGTCCATATCATGTATGGCCACCCGATTTGTGAGCATATTTCCGGAATGTTGTATGATTCCGCAAAAAAGTTAAAAATCAAGGCGCATAAAGGCGGGACATATGTTTGCATGGAGGGCCCGCAGTTTTCAACACGCGCCGAATCTTTCCTGCACAGAGAGTGGGGTGCGGATTTGATTGGGATGACGAATGCAACGGAGGCAAAACTTGCGCGCGAGGCGGAGATCTGTTTTGCGACAGTTGCGCTATCAACCGATTATGATTGCTGGAAAGAGGACGATCATGTGGACGTTGCCGCAATATTGGCGACTGTGAAACAAAATATCGAAAACGCGAAGTCTCTCATAAAAGAGGCCGTCAGTAGATTTCCGGCAGAAGACGGATGTACGTGTCACAGGGCGTTAGAGGGTGCGATAATGACAGACTTGAGTGTTGTCTCTGACGAAACGAGGATGAGGCTAGAACCTATAGCAGGAAAATATTTAAGCAAAGGAGAATAAAATGTCGATATTGGTTGTTGGTTCGGTTGCATATGACGATCTTGAGACCCCTTCAGGACGCAGAGAGAATGCACTTGGCGGTGCGGCAACGCATTTTTCGATGGCTGCAAGTTTTTTTACAAAGGTGAGGCTTGTCGGCGTAGTGGGGGATGATTTTGAACAGAAGCACATCGATCTCTTGAAGAGCAGAGATGTTGATGTGAAGGGCCTGACCATTGTCCCGGGCGGAAAAACATTTAAGTGGAAGGGGAAATACGGCCTTCAGTTAAACGAGGCACAGACGCTGGACACACAGCTTGGCGTTTTTGGTTCATTCAAGCCGGTTCTGCCAGATGAGTATAAAAAGAGTGAATATGTTTTTTTGGCGAATATAGATCCTGAACTGCAGTTGGATGTCTTGAGACAGGCCGAAAATCCAAAACTGGTTGCATGCGACACAATGAATTTCTGGATTACAGGCAAGCCGGATAAATTGAAAGAGGTGATATCAAAAATAGACATCCTCTTGATTAATGACGGTGAAGCAAAAATGATTTCCGGAGAAAATAATCTTGTCAAAGCGGCCAGAAAGGTTTCGGCGATGGGTCCGAAGATTCTTGTAATCAAGCGCGGTGAATATGGCGCAATACTTTTTGCAAATGATAAAATGTTTTATGCTCCGGCAATGCCGCTTGAAGAGGTCAAGGACCCGACAGGTGCCGGAGATACATTCGCCGGCGGCTTCATGGGTTATCTGGCAAAAACAGGCAAAATAGATAATGAAAATCTACGCAAGGCTGTGATCTGCGGATCGACAATGTCGTCATTTCAGGTTGAAGATTTCAGCCTTGACCGCCTTCGTACGTTAACCCAAAAAGAGATAGATGCCAGAATGAAGGCGTTCAAAGAGTTGTCTCACTTTGATCTATAAATTATGGAAAGACGCAGTCGTTCAATCATCTTACGTGTCATCAATTATGGTGAGGCGGATCGCCTAGTCACGTTCTTTACCGAGGATTTCGGCAAACTCAAAGGTGTCGCCAAAAATGCAAAGAAATCTAACCGCAGATTCGGCGGTGCGCTGGAACCGGGGACGATAGGGGAGATGAGATTTGTTGAAAAACCGAATCAGGACCTGATGAGGCTTGAAGAGATTGAAGTTGATAAGCCCGCGTGGAAGATTGCCTCATCTCTAAGAAGAATTATGGCCCTTGAGGTATCTTTGGAACTGGCCGATGCAATGCTTCCGATTGCAAATCCTTCAAAAGAGAAATTTTCACTTCTGGAGAGATGGATATCATTTTTGTCGGATTCAGAACCGAAAGCGAATTTGAGGCACGCGTTTTATTTTAAGTGGCTCGATGCCTCCGGTCTGAAGCCGGTGTTTGATAAATGTGTTTCATGCAACAAAACCGAAAATGGCACGTGGCATGTTGTCCCCAGTCAGGGAGGAACAATCTGTCAAAATTGTTATGAACCGCACATGAGCGGAATTTCGGTTTCTGACGGTGGTGTGAAATATTTGCGAAGGTTTGATGAGGGAAAAGTTGGGGCAAAATATTTTGCCGAGGCCGATGAAGTATTTGAATATCTGATAAATTCAGCGGTTGGGAGAGAGTTGAAATCGCTGAAAGTAGTTAGAGACGTCGCAACGAGTATTAAGGACTAAACATTATGAGAGGCAGGGAATTATTTACAGCGCTGGTTGTCTCTTTATTATTGCACATCTTGATTTGTGTGGCATTCTATTATCTTCCGGAACTGAATTTGGGGGAGAAGACCAACGCGCTAGAGGCATTTCTTATAACACCGGACGGCGGTTGGCAGATTGCGGATATAGAGGAACCAAAGGTGCAGGAGAAGCCGGAACAGTCAAAATTTTTGGGGATGTATAATCAGAGGGCCGGAGAGGAGACAGTAGCAAGATCGAGTTCGGAGTCAGGAGTTCAGAGTTCGGAGACTAGAACAAAGAAGTCCACAGACGACTATAAATTAAAGACGAAAACCGAAGACCGGAAGCCGGACAGCGAGATTGCAATGCAAGAGCCGATCAAGCTCGAAAGAAACGAAGTTTCCAGCGGTTCTCCGGAGAGTGGCCTTTCAGGAATTCCGGAAGATTATTATCCGGACTATAAATATGGTGACCACACATATATCAATGTTTTGCGATATCCGGATGTCGAATATTTTGTGAGGCTTAAGAGGATATTCAAGACGACGTGGAATCCGGTGCCGGCGCTCAAGGCTGACATGCAGGCAACATCTATCAGCAGAGGCATGGTCTCCGTTGTGATGGCAGTGAGCGTTGATAAAAAAGGGGAGCTCTCAGAATTATTTATACTGAGAAGTTCAGGACTCAACAATTATGATCATGAAGCAATCAGGACAGTCAGGGCATCGAGCCCATTCTCATCTCCGCCGGATAAATTTCTGGAAGACGGATTCCTGAGAATGAGTTGGACTTTTGTTGTCTATCTATAATATATTCCACCGCTATGAATCAGAAAACATGTTCTTCAACA
>CAZTCA010000133.1:0-4019 GCA_964612405.1 uncultured Pseudomonadota bacterium | reverse complement strand
CTGTACCAAAACTATAGATATGGCACTTCTGGAATTACATAACCTTGTGAAACACTTTCCCGTGAGAAGGGCTTTTTTGGGGAAGACGAGGGATTTTGTCCATGCCGTAAATGGTGTTACCCTTTCTGTAGAAAAGGGTGAAACACTTGGAGTTGTCGGTGAATCAGGATGTGGCAAGACCACTCTGGGGCGTGTTGCGATAAGATTAATGGAACCTGACAGCGGAAGAATTGTCTTTGACGGCACCGACATTACGAAATTTTCCAGGAAGGAGCTAATCCCATTCAGAAGAAGAATGCAGATCGTTTTTCAGGATCCTTTTTCGTCGCTCAATCCGAGGATGAATGTGGGAGATATCATTGCTGAGCCGCTCCTTATCCATAAGATATGCAGGAAAAATGAAAAATATGAAAAAGTAGCCGCCCTTCTTGAAGAGGTGGGCCTCGAAAAAAATCATGCCTATCGCTATCCACACGAATTTTCGGGTGGCCAGAGACAGCGCATCTGCATTGCGCGTGCCCTTTCGCTCAAGCCGGACCTGATAATTGCCGATGAGCCGGTCTCATCGCTTGATGTCGCCGTGCAGGAGGATATTTTAAAGTTATTGAAGGACCTGCAGGCAAGATTCGGGCTGTCGTATCTATTTATTTCTCATGATCTTCGTGTGGTCAAACATTTGAGTCATAGAATCGCAGTTATGTATCTTGGAAATATTGTGGAATTATTTAAAAGCTCAGATCTTGAGAATGCGTCACATCCATATACATCAGCCCTGCTTTCTGCGGTGCCGGTTGCCGATCCGGAGGTTAAGAAGAAGAGAGAAATATTAGCGGGAGATGTGCCATCACCTATAAATCCGCCAAAAGGCTGTCCGTTTCATCCGAGGTGCAGATATAAGGAAGATATTTGTGAAAAAACCCTACCTGTGTTAGAAGATAAGGGGAGTGGGCATCTGATTGCTTGCCATTTTCATGAGAAAGTGAGGAGTTTATGAGAGTTTCGATAGATAAACGTTTTTTAAGGGCATGCCTGGCACTTACCCTTTCCCTATTAATGGCTTCGTGTTTCATATCCATGCCAAAAAAGAAAAACAAAGAGGGTCCGATAAAGATACTGGCCGGATCGAGCATCCCTTCGCTTGGCGTTGCCTTTGATGCCAGCTATGATTCGAGGTTTGACAATACGATCCCCGGATACAAAATCTTGAATGTTGCCATAACTAACAATTCAATCAACATTATCAATATGGACCCGATAAATGATGAATGGTCGGTGGTGGATGTCCGTGGCAAAAAGCATCGCGCAATCAAAGATTTGAGAAAAAGAAACCCCGATGCATATTCCAAACTGCCTCAAAAACTCAGAACCATCGTTTCATATCCCGTAATGGTGCAGGTAGGTGATACGAAAGTTCTGGATCTTCTCTTTCCTCACGTTGTAAAGCTTGATGGTTTCAGGGCCGTGAAATTCAAATTAAATAATTTTGGTAAAGATATTATAATGACTACGAGAGACTAGGAGCCTGTCGGGAAATGACACTTTCTGTCATTGCGAGGAGCAAAGCGACGAAGCAATCTAGTGTAACTAATTGATTTCACTGGATCGCCACGTCGACCTTCGGCCTCCTCGCGATGACAAGTCGAATTTCCCGACAGGCTCCTAGACAAATAAAAAATTTAGAAATGGAAGCCGACGTTTGCGGTCAGTGTAAGCGGGAATATTGCCTTGGCATTATTACTGCCTCTGCCGCTATCTATCAATCCGATTGATCGGAAGCTCAGACCCATGCCGATTGACCACTTTTCTGTAAAATAGTAAGCACAGCCCAAGCCGACATTTGTGCCCATGCCGAGCCCGAAGGTCCCGTTGCTTTGTGTCCCCTCAGATACAGCATATAACCCGATTCCGGCCATAAGATACGGATCCCAGTGAGATTCGCTTGAAAGAATATAATATTTAAAATCGATAGTAGGAATGCCTAAAAATTCAATGCCGTTGTCTCCGGCATCTGCTCCTTTACCATTTTCCGTGCTTACTAATATTGAAAACTGTGTTGAAATCTGAGGGCTCCAGCGATAGTCAAAATAGAGATATCCACCGCCACCGGGGTTCATCTCCGGCCTCCCGTTTACAAGGAAGAAATTACCGATAGGGCCGATTCCAAATGTGAAATTTTCTGCGCTCGCAACAGGTGAGATTGAAACGACCGCTAGCAGTGCCAGAAGGCATATAATTTTCTTCATGGTTCCTCTATACACTATTTTTTGGACGCGATCAACACACTTCTACCCCGAAGTTTTAAACGACCTTCTGCGAAGAGCTGAATTGCCTGTGGATAAATTTTATGCTCCTCTTTGAGGATACGCGCGGCCAGCGTCTCTTTGGTGTCATTCGGCTCAACAGGGACAACAGATTGCAGGATTATAGGGCCCCCATCGACTGTTGCATCAACAAAATGGACCGTGCAACCGCTGTATCTCACGCCATAATCCAGGGCCTGTTTCTGGCCGTGAAGTCCGGGGAAGCTGGGCAGGAGCGCCGGATGGATATTCAACAATTTCCCGCTGAAATGTTTTACGAAATTATCTGACAAAACACGCATGAAGCCGGCAAGACAAACCAGGCCCGCACCGTTTTCTTCAATTACTTTGATGATCTCTTTTTCAAACGCATCTTTTGAAGGGAAGTCCTTGTGGTTATAGACTGCCGATTTAAGTTTATGTTTTTTACAGCGCGTAAGTGCAAAGGCGTCCGGATTATTGCTGATAACAACCTTGATTTCGCCGCTGATTTTCCCTGATTCACATGCGTCAATAATTGCCTGAAGATTTGATCCGGATCCGGAAACCAAGACTGCTATTGGAAGTTTTTTCATAAAACTATACAAACGTTATAGACTGATCGCCTTTTTTGATCGTTCCAATTATCCAACAATCGCCTTTGATTTGTTTCATCACTTCACTCGGTTTGTCTGTTACCACAACCAGTCCTATACCAAGATTAAATACCTGCCTCATCTCTTCGTCTGAAACGCGGCCTTTCTCCTGAAGGAATGTAAATATTTCGGGGATCTCCCACGAGCCCATCTTGATTTCTGCAGAACAGCCCTTCGGCAGTATCCTTGGAACATTCCCCTCGAGGCCGCCGCCGGTGATATGTGCAATACCTAGTACGTTAGTGCGTTGGTGCGTTAGTGCGTTGGTTAAGACAGGCGGGTATAACTTTGTAGGCGTAAGAACAATATCACCCAGAGACTTTCCATTTACCTTTGTGCCCCAACCGAGCTTATTATCGTCGATGATTTTTCTCACCAGAGAATAACCGTTGCTGTGAATGCCGCTCGATGCAATTCCTAAAATTGTGTCGCCGGGCTTAATTTTGGCTCCATCAATAATCTTATCTTTGTCAACTACTCCGACTGTGAAACCTGCCAGATCGAAATCGCCTTCTTTGTACATTCCGGGCATCTCCGCAGTTTCGCCGCCGATCAATGCGCAATTGCATTCTTTGCATGCGCGGGCAATTCCGCCGACAATTGGTGCATGTCTCTTTGGATCAAGATGACTCAGTGCGAGATAGTCAAGAAAGAATAAAGGTTCAGCGCCCGCGCAAACTAAATCGTTTACGCACATTGCAACGAGGTCTTGTCCGATTGTGTCGTACTTTCCGATATCAATTGCAATCTTCAGCTTCGTTCCAACGCCGTCTGTTGAGGCAACGAGAACCGGGTGTTTATAGTC
The DNA here is from genome assembly GCA_964612405.1 of uncultured Pseudomonadota bacterium. GTDB lineage: Bacteria > UBA10199 > UBA10199 > 1-14-0-20-49-13 > CAZTCA01. The sequence goes on along the minus strand of CAZTCA010000133.1, from coordinate 279 downwards.
TTTGAATTTTGCCGAAAAACAGGCGGCAAATGGACCGACGCCTGATATCACCTCAGGCCTTGTGGTCGATTTTGCCATCGGCTTGATTAGATCCACAAAATCATCGCCTGCCTCAATGTCTACACCTGATTTCCTATATTCCTCTGTCATTTGAAGGCCACCCATAGCACAAACCCGCCCCAAGTCAACTGAACACAAAAACCTTTCCAACATGACATCCGACGCCAGTGGCATGGCGTTCTCCCCGCTCACCAGGGTAGGTCAATGCTTAGACTTCGC
>CAZTCA010000132.1:0-4081 GCA_964612405.1 uncultured Pseudomonadota bacterium | reverse complement strand
CTGCCGGTTCTTCCCCTCAGCAATCTGGATCTCAATCCACGGATTATCCCCCTCCTTGCGAATTACTCTAATCCTGGCCGGCTTTGTCATGCCGTCTTCCAGTTTCACACCGGATTGCAATTTCACAAGGGCGCTATCACTCGGCAGACCCTTCACCTTCACATGATAGAGTTTCTGAATCTTGTGACGCGGATGCGTGATTTTATTTATAAACTCACCATCACTTGAGAGGATCAGCAGACCCTCCGATTCAAAATCGAGTCGGCCGGCAGAATTTAAAACATCTTTCATTTGTGCAGGAAGTTTATCCCAGATGAGAGGACGACCCTCCGGGTCAGACTTTGAAACGATTGTATTTCTGGGTTTATTAAAGGCTATGTAGATCTTCTGCTTCGACGGTCGGACAATTTTTCCGCCATAGATAATCTCATCACGATAGGGGTCCACTTTCGTTCCAAGGAGAGTTGTCACCTTTCCGTTCACACGGACGTGACCCTTCTTTATCTCCTCTTCGGCGGCGCGTCTGGAGAGACTAGTTGCCTCCGCCAGAATCTTCTGCAGACGCACGCTCTTCTGAATCCCCCTGCTCCTCTGCATCTTGCCCATCCCCCTGGTTGAAATCTCCCCCCGCAACCGTTGTTCCATCGGCAGAGACCGCAACTATCTGCTCGACCGGTTTGGGGAATATCTCTTTTTCAAGCTTGCGTAGCGATTTAATATTTGAATCGATATCCGCCATTATCTTGTCATCGTCCGCGCTCCACTTCTCCGCCATCGGCTGGACATCCGCTTCGTCTACAAATTTCAGCACCTGTTCATCTTCTTTTTTTGTGGTTCCATCGTTTCCAAAACGCTCTTTCTCCAGCTCTTCATAGTCACGAAGTGTCGGAAGTTCTTTCAGGTTGCTCAGGCTGAACAGCTCCAAAAATTTTCCTGACGTACCATATATAAGCGGATTGCCGGGCTCATCGCGCCTGCCGATCACCTTTATCAACTCGCGCTCAAGCAGAGTCTTTAAAACTCCTCCAACATCAACTCCTCTGATATCCTCAATCTCCGAGCGGACTAGCGGCTGGCGATATGCAATAATTGCAACTGTCTCAAGCGCGGCCTGAGAAAGTCTGGAAGGTTTTGGAATATTCAATTTCTGAATCCATTCGGCCATCCCCTCTTTCGTCCTGAATTGATAACCGCCGGCAATCTCCCTCAGCTCTATCCCGAAGATATCATCGCTGTATCTGTTTTTGATCTCTTCAACAGCTTTCTTGATCTCATCTTTCGAAATGCCGCTCTCTTCAAGAATGAGCGCAAGCGTCCCAACCGTCATCGGTTCTTCCGAGACAAATATCAACGACTCCACAATACCTTGCAATTTACTCTCTTCCATTTACTCCACCTCCGCAGGCAGATGCTCAATCGAGTGAACATTCTCCTGCATTGTTCCTGTCACATGTACCGTTTCAAAATTTCCGGCCTGATAAATTTTAATCATCCTGAGCCTGACCATCTCAAGAAGTGCTAGGAATGTGATCACCAAAAGATGCTTCGTCAGTTCCTCTCGCGGTAAAATATCCTCCAGCTGAATTGTCCGCCCGAATTTAATTTTATCTATCAACTGGAAAATTCTCTGGCTCACGCTAATGCGATCCTGAGTCACCTCCCTGACAGATTCTTTAGGAAGCTTCTCGAGCATCTTGTTGAATGCCTCTAACAAATGAAATGTATTGCCTTCAACATAGATCGTTTCATCCGCCGATTTTTTATCCACCCTCTCCGGAGCAAGCGGAACAAAAACATCTTTATAAAGCAGATTTCTGCTGGCCAGTTTCTCGGCCGCTTCTTTATATCTCTGATATTCGATCAGACGTCTGACTAGATCGGCACGCGGGTCCACCTCATCTTCATCCGCGGAGCCATCGGTTGGCAGTAACATCTTAGATTTAATATGGGCAAGCTCGGATGCCAACAACAGAAACTCGCCCGCGACATCAATATCCAAAACCTTGAGTGTGTTCAGATATCTAAGATATTCCTCTGCGATAAAAGAGATTGGAATGTCATAAATATCCAGATCGTTCTTCTTGATCAAATAAAGAAGAAGATCCATCGGACCTTCAAACGCGTCCAGATTTATTTTATATGGATTTTCCTGAATATTTTCCATAAACTGTCATGTTGTCATCGCGAGGAACCCGAAGGGTGATGTGGCGATCCAGTGAAACCAATTAGTTGCACTGGATTGTTTCGTCGTTCCACTCCTCGCAATGACGCCACATGTATTAGTAACTCACCTTCATCGCCTCACGTACCTTCAACATCGTCTCCTGCGCAACTTTTCTTGCCTTCTTCGTTCCGTCTTCAACTATATCCCAGACCTTCTTCGGTTTTTTGGCAATTGCAACTCTCTTTTCGCGAATCGGATCCCAGAATTTGTCCATGTGGACGAGTAACTTTTTCTTGCAGTCCACACAGCCAATTCCTGCTGTCCTGCAACCGTGGTCTATCTCTTTCTGCTCTGCCTCCGGTGTGTAGAGTTTATGATAATCGAAGACCAGGCAAACGTCCGGATTGCCGGGATCATCTCGCCTCTTACGCGCAGGATCCGTCACCGCCGGCATAATTTTCTTGTGCGTCTCTTCTTTGGTATCCGAAATATAAATACAATTATTATAACTCTTGCTCATCTTGCGTCCGTCAAGCCCCGGGACCTTCGGTGTGAGCGTCAAGAGTGGTTTTGGTTCTTTGAAAACATCTTTCTTATACAGAAAATTAAATCTTCGAACTATCTCGCGCGAGAGTTCAACATGCGCAACCTGATCCTCCCCCACCGGAACCCCGCTGGCATTATATATAATGATGTCGGCCGTCTGAAGATTTGGATATCCGAGGAATCCATAGGTGCCCAAGTCTTTATTTGAAAGCTGTTCTTTGATCTCTTTATAACTCGGAACACGTTCAAGCCACGAAATGGGTGTGATCATCGAGAGGAGGAGATGCAATTCGGCATGTTCCGGAACCCAAGATTGGATGAAGAGCTTCGATTTTTTCGGGTCAAGGCCGCAGGCGAGCCAGTCGATAACCATATTCTCAACCCAGTCTTTCAGATTTGACGGATCTGCATATTCAGTTGTGAGTGAATGCCAATCGGCAACAAAAAAATGACAGTCGTATTCGTTTTGGATCTTCACCCAGTTCTGCAGGGCCCCGTGATAGTTGCCAAGATGGAGCCTGCCCGATGGGCGCATTCCACTGAGAACTCGTTCTTTTTTACCCATAAACTTAATCCTTAATCCTGTTTTCACATTGGCAATAATACTCCGGCCAAAATTCTCACGGGGATGAATACTATCTTCAATGCCCCTGTCATGAGCAAGGCGAGGAGCAGAAAGATCCCGTGCCTTGCAATATTATCGTATGATGCCAGCATGCGCGTGGGGAGCAGGCCCCTCAGCACACCGCCGCCATCCAGAGGATATACAGGTATCATGTTAAATACCGCCAATGCAAGATTTAACATAACACCCATGTGGCAAACCGCATAAACCGCTCCGGCCACTGTGCCGGTAAATCCGGAAACGGGGGTGTTAAACGCTTGAAATATGAGGATCTCCGCCCACCCCACCGCCGCGAAACCCAGGGCCAGAACAATGTTACTTAAGGGTCCCAGTGCAGAGATCCAGAGCTCGTCTCTGATTGGGTTTCTCAGATTGCGCGGATTGACGGGAACCGGTTTCCCCCAGCCGATGAGCGGTGCGCCGGTCAGGATCGCCACAATCGGAAGAATCACTGTGCCGATTATATCCAGATGCGGGATTGGATTGATTGTGACACGGCCCAGGAATTTTGCCGTATTATCGCCGAATTTACTGGCCATCCAGCCGTGTGCCGCCTCATGACATGAAAGCGAAAAAAGGAGGACCGGGTAAAAGAGAAGCAAATATGGGATTCGTTCGAGCATTTCGACGAGTTGTAGCTGACAAGTACGCGATATGTCAAATCTTTAAGTTGCTCAGTAGTGGCAACGGGTGGCGCGGGTGGAGCAGCTGAAACCGCCGACACGGTTTGAACTTTACAACTGTGG
>CAZTCA010000131.1:0-4089 GCA_964612405.1 uncultured Pseudomonadota bacterium | reverse complement strand
GCAATCTGACCTGTGTTCACTGTTACAATTATTCTGGAAAGCGAAAGGCGACTGACGGAATAAAGAGAATAAGAAAAGAGCTGTCAGATGAAGAGTGGCTCAAACTGGCCGGTGAGTTGGCATCACTTAATATATTTGAGTGCATAATTTCCGGCGGAGAACCTCTCCTGAGAAAAAAACTGGTTTTTGAAATAATGGACACTTTGTCAAAGCATGGGGTGTTTTTTCTGTTAATAAGTAATGGTTGGTTGATGGATGAAAAGGTTGCCGAAAACCTTTTAAAATATAGATTTCATTATGTTCAGATAAGCATAGACGGAGCCGATGCGGCGACACATGATTCTATACGTCAGCGTAAGGGAAGTTGGGCAAAGGCTGTCAGGGCCGCAAATTTCGTCAAGGAAGCCGGTCTGCCGCTATGTATAGCTTCAACTCTGATGAAGCAAAATTGGCATCAGTTATCCGATCTGATAGATTTAGCTGCAGCTGTTGGGGCACATCAGATAATAGTTGATCGCTTCATGAGCACTGGAGCGGCAGCTTTAAACAGAAACGACTTGCTCTTACCAGATAGTTGGAGAAAACCGTATTTTGAAACGATGTTAAAAAAGCGCGGGGAATATCGCGGGCAAATGCAGATTTTATCGTCATTAGACCCAGTTGTGCAATTAAGGCTGGATATTACAGGTCCGACGAAAGTTGCACTGGTGCGGCCGAATGGAGATGTTAAGCTTGATTGCATAACGCCGTTTGTATTCGGAAATATACGGCAACATCCTCTGAAAAAAATATGGGAAGAGAATATGAACACCGGCTGGCAAAAACCGGAAATTATACAATTTGTGGAGACGATTACCAAGGATGAAGACCTTGTTTACAATGGCAGTTTTCCGATCCCACATTTGCAAAAAAATATTGATATGGCTAACTATCCAGCAGGATAATATTATGCTAAATAACAATGCATATGTATTTCAGTTGATTGGAAACGGCATATATAAGCTGAATATGGGAAAGTATCGTATAGAATGGAATGGCGGGATTGTATTTACTTCTTCATGCGCCTGCTCGGACATTTATTTTATGAACCCCAGGGCGGCAAAGGTTTTCACCCACATTGATGGAATCAAAACGCTCTACGATGTGGCGGCCTCGTTGCAGCAGCTACAGCCGAATTTAAACTCTGATGATGTTGTATTGGATATAATTAAAACAATAAGATTTTTGGGGTCTGTAAGAGCAATACAATTAATAAAAAAAGGGGGGTCAAATGAGCATCAATAAAGTAAATAGGATTTTACCGGCATCCGATTGTGTGCTTTTGGAAGCACCGAAGAAAGCTGGTCCTTCTGAAGGAAAGTTCACACAAAAAAAAGTTTTTGATTTTTTTGCCAAAATAAGGGGGGTAGAAAATCATCCTGTCAATTTGTTTAAGCCGGAGTTTGGGCATCAGTTACAACCGAAAGAAGATTCATACGATTATTTGTTTGATGACAATCATCCGGCGTCATTTGGAAATACGGAGCTTCCTTATGTTTATAATCCGCACATTAAAAATTACTGCCACTACGAGGGGCTGAGTCCTGCCGCGGTGGCTGGAGCCGTGGCTGCCGGCGTTGCGGCAGTCGCGGCCGTAACGGAAGCCACTTCATCGGCAAGGTCGGCCGCAGCCTCCGAAAGAAGCGCGGCTGCCGCTGAAAGCAGCGCAACATGCACTGAGAGCAGCGCTACAACCGCGGAGAGCTCGGTAAGATGGATTTAACAAAAATTTTGTTCAAGAAAAGTTTAATTGTTATAATTTCACTGCTATTGGTTTTGTTTTATTTGCAGAATGGGATTTTATATGCTGAGGGCGGGATGGCAATAAGAGACAAAACAGAGGAAATTGGCAAGCTGTTAATTAAGCACGAATATGAAAAGGTTTTTCGCAACTTCAATAATAAACTCAAGCAAGAGGTTCCAAGCGCCAGGCTGTCAAAAATAATGTCTGATTTGGAAGAAAAAAACGGTCCCATAGAAATTATTGAACGCCTTCAAGCAGTACCGAATATCCAGATTAATTTTGAAGATATTACCAAAGGGCTGTGGTCCATCCGTTTTTTGACATCCGATAAAAAACCCTTAGATTTATTACTTGCTTTTAATTCAAAGAGGGAGCTTTCAGGAATTTGGTTATTTGACGAACCAGATGCCGAGGCGGCAGAAATTAAGAATAGTCATTACAAAAATAAGACGCAACTCTCGCTCCCCTTTAAAGGGGGCTGGGTCGTGATTCAAGGCGGTTTCTCGAAGGTGGAAAATCACCACCTTCGTGCGACGGATGGTCAAAGCGGCGGGTCCACCTTTGCTTATGATTTTGTCATGGTTTATAAGGGCAAGGCATATCGTTCCAAAGGGCGCAGATTGAAAGATTACTACTCTTACGGCCAGCCCGTCACTGCGCCTGCAGATGGCAGAGTAATACAGGTGGTTGACGGAATTTCGGATACACCTCTCGGTATGAGCAATGTTTTTCATGCGGCAGGTAATGTAGTGGTAATTGACCACGGCAGTTCAGAGTATTCGCTCATTGCCCATCTCAAAAAAGACAGCATAAGGATCAAAGAGGGCGATGAGTTGAAAAGGGGACAGATCATTGGCTCATGTGGAAACTCGGGTGGTGGGGCATTATCTGTACCTCATATTCACTATCAATTGATGGAGAGACCATACGTTTGGGAGAGCGTTGGTTTGCCTGTCACGTTTTCAAATATTATTTTAAATGGAGTTCCACAAAAGAGGGCAAAGTTAAAAAGAGGGGATTTTGTTCAGGATAGATAACTACAGAACACCTTAGAAGCTAATTAATATATGGACAAGCTATGGTGAAACAATGCCATTACTTGGGAGTTTTCTCACACAGGACAGTCAGGAAATAGAAATGTAGAAATTAGAAAATAAAAATAGGAAATAGGAAATAGGAAATAGGCTTCGGTAATTCGGTATGTCAAAGCCAAGTCAATATGACAGTTAACTGCCATATGAAAATGTCAGTAGGCATATAGTTTTTTAAGCCCCCATTTTAAGTTCTTCATTCACTTGTTGTTTTGCACTTTTTATTATTCTTGCGATAGCATAAAATCGAGGTAAAAAACAAAACCCGGGAAGTTTCTGAACTCCTCGGGTTTTTTATTGCCCGAATCAACGCCACAATCACCGGTATTATCTCTTTGAGTATTGGAAACGTTTTCTTGCCTTTTTGCGTCCGTACTTTTTACGTTCTTTAATTCTGGAATCTCTGGTCAGGAAACCGGCCTTTTTGAGCGGCTTTCTGTAGTCCGGGTTCATTGAAAGCAGGGCCTTGGCAATACCGAATTTGAGAGCATCTGCCTGTCCTGAGGGGCCACCGCCGGCTATGTTTGCAAAGATATCGAACCTTCCGCCCGTGCCTGTGATATTGAACGGCTGCATGATGATCATCTTCAATGCCGCACGTCCAAAGTATTTTTCGTAGGCTAATTTGTTTACTGTAATATTGCCCGAGCCCGGAAACATTCTGACTCTTGCAATTGAAGTTTTTCTCTTTCCGGTAGCCATGAAACAAGTCTGTTTTACCATAATTTACTTTTCTTCCTTATTTTCTATTTTCGGTGAGATGTGCGCTGTGTGCGGATGATCTTTGCCGGGATATACCTTAAATTTTTTCATAATCTTCTTGCTCAACGTGTTGTGCGGCAACATCCCCTCAACAGCCCTCTGGACAAGCTCTTCCGGCTTTCTATCAAGCAGTTCACGGGCATTCAGCTCGCGCAGTCCGCCCATATATCTTGAATGCCAGTAATACATCTTATCGTCTAACTTTTTTCCGGTCAGCTTGATTTTTGATGCATTGATGGCGACGACATAATCGCCCGTGTCAACATTGGGCGAAAAAGTCGGCCTGTGTTTGCCTCTGAGGATATTTGCAATCTTTGTTGCAATGCGACCCAGTGTTTGTCCGTCCAGATCGACCAATACCCAGCTTCTGTTTTTCGGTTCTTTTGCGGTTTTTGTGTACATAATTAGGCGGCGAACCTATCCTCCAACCCCTTGTTTGTCAAGGGCAAATTG
>CAZTCA010000130.1:0-4099 GCA_964612405.1 uncultured Pseudomonadota bacterium | reverse complement strand
GGAGATGCAGGCTCCGCTTACCCAACTTTTCGGAATTCTCATCGGCCCCAACATGGTGCCGGCCGATATTGCAATCGATGATTGCGGAATCGACTACTGTGATCGATAACTAGAGCCTGTCGGGAAATTCGACTTGTCAGTTAACATCCGGTGCCTGACCCTGGATGTTAACCCTGGATGTTAATTTTTCAGAGGCTCCTAAATTTCCCCTTGACCTGAAGATTGCATCTGATTAGTAATCAATTCGCTTCGTATAACAACCAACAGGAGGCATTATGTGTGCCGTAAATGTTGAAGGAATTGGTTTTCTTCCCCATGGGTTTTCAAATCACGTCGATGGCTTTGATCTGGATAACAAGGACGGGGCTAATGGCTACGACGAATCGAAGGTGAGTATTGTGCGTAATGGAGTCGATTGGTTTTCTCTTTCCGACGAGATTGAGGTTTCGGGAGAGCACATAGCCGGCGGATACAAATTGATTGCGTATTTCAATAGTGAAGTGGATGCGGGGATCTTTGGAGATGGAAGAATGGAACTGACTTATGATGAAACGACGCATCACTGGACCGCGCTCGGATACCTGGGGAAAGAGGGGGTAGAAGATCCGTGGAAGTTCACAGACGGATATGCCGCGGTTAACATTCTCGTCGCCGGCCTCAATTACATGTTTAATAAGACAGATTTTGAATATCTCAATGCCTTGGCTGAAAGTATTGACAGGGATGTAGATGCAATTGTGACAGATATGAGCAAAAGAGAGGGCTCAGTTCAGAAAACGAATCGCAAAGACAGAGCCCGCCAACCAGACAGACCCGCATTTTGACATGGGAGTCTGATCCGTCGAATTTAAGACATTTCTACACTCTGAACATGTCCTAATATCAGAACAGATATTTGTTCTTTTTGTGGGATTGTAAAAAAACAGCGCCGTAACTGTCCGAAACAATTGACTAATTTATCATGCCTCTTGGCATGCGCATTGCTACATCTAACCAGCTTGTGAAAGATTCTGGCATTTGTCGTAATAATGTTATAGGGGTTTGCCCTTCAAGCGGAGATTTTTTATGGAGAACATTGAGAAGATTTGTACCTACAACGGCGTGGATATAATCCACATTTTCGAACCGGCAAAGACATTGAGCAAAGATCCCGAGCTCAAGAAAAAAGTTTTGAGTGAGTGCGAGAGGGTTCAGTTGGAAGTTTGGGATCCGATGATGTCCATCGAAGACAATACAATAAATAATGACGGACTGGTCTTGTTGATGAAAGACGATCACAGCGTTGGATTCATTTCTTATCAGATAAAGAAATATGACGACAAATATGTCATGTATTTCCACGATCTGATGATCAGCAAAAAATATCAGGGGAAGGGATTATATAGAATTGCTCTCTTGTCGTCGATTTTGACGATCGCCGAAAAATATGACACGGTTCACTTCACTGGGATGACGATTACTTACAATGCAAGAGTGATCAAGAGTCTCTATTTCAAGCCCCATATATTCAGAAATATATCTTTTCCGCGGCTCAATGTGGAACACAGATATCTCGTAAAAAAGATGGGAGCAGATTTCTTCGATGAAAAGAATTTGCATTTGGATAAAGGGATCATCAAGGGGATGTGGAAACCCTCAAGAAGAAACGGACAGCACCTTGTTGATTATTCGGAGCTCTCCGATCTTTTCGGCCCCGGCCTGAGCCCCGAGACCGGCGACAGTCTGGTGTTGCTGTTCGATATTGACGCGGAATCGGTGAGATATATCAGAAACTTTCTGAATGAAAGGGTGGTTCGAAACTGACTTGTCTGCAGATATAAAAAATATGGTACTTTTATTCGAGTACAACCATCATGGCTACTCAAAAGAATTGGCCGCTTTGTTAAAAGGGCGGGGCCACTCTTGTGTACTCATAACCAACGAACACGATGAGGCAACAACCGGCCTTTATAACGAAGTTTGCATATCCAAAGAGATTCTCAATTCCAATGAATTGGAAAAATTGGTCAAAAAGATTTGCAAAGAAAAAAATGTCTCTTCAGTTCTCAATATCGTTGATACGATGTCCTTCACTCATGCGCGCCTGCTCGAGAGTATGGGACTTTTAAGTGACGTCATTAAAGGATTGTACTGTTCACGGAATAAATTCATAGCGAGAAAGCTTCTCGGTAAAGCGGGTCTCTCACACGTCAAATATCATCTAATCAGAAGTGCAGAAGATCTGAAGGATGCCGCCTCGCAAATCAGATACCCGGCCGTTTTAAAACCAGTGGGCGGCTACGGAAGTTATTTTGTTCACAAGGTCACGCATGAAGGCGAATTGTTTGATAAATATAATATTATCAGGAGCGAACTGGGTCATATGCCCGAGAAACGTTCAGACTTCGATTTCCATTGGGATGGCGTTAAATATAACGCAATGGATGATTTACTGTTGGAGGAATATATCCCCGGAAACGAGTTTACCGTTGACGGCTTTGTGAGCCGGAATGAAGTGCAGATAGTGGCACTGCATCAGAAGATCGGGAGCACGGAAGATGACGGGTTCAGAGATAATTTTTATCTAACCCCGCCGCAGAATTTGTCTGAGGCAAAGCTTGCCGATATCCGTGATTTTGTCAGCAAGGCCGTCAGGACCGTGGGCCTTGAGAGGTCGATCTTCCATGTTGAAATGAAGGTCAAAGAGGACGGTGGCATGGAGATAATCGAGGTCAACCCCCGTCTTGGTGGCGGCACGGTGCGCGACAATATTTTAAATTTGACCAGAATAGATATGCTGGACGTTTATTTGGATGTCATGCTTGGCGACAAGATACCGGAGCTGTCATATGAAAAGAGCGGAATAGCCTTTGGGTGCGGCGTCCTCGTCAACAAAAGCGGTAGAGTCAAAAATATTCAGGGAGTGGATATCGTGAAGAAGCTTCCTCAGGTCAGACAATTAAAGGTTGTCTATCCGGTCGGTTCTGTCATTCCGAGCGTTGACGGAGAGGAATATCACGTCCTCGTCAGCTGTCTCTGCAAAAGTTTCGATGAAGCGATAGAAATAAAAGATAAGATACAAAACACAATCTCCGTTGAGATGGGGGGAATATGGTAAGAAAAATTATTGGTGTAATCCTGCTTTTGCCGCTCGTATTAATCTTGAATTGCAATAAATGTTCCGACCAAAAACCGCGCGATACATATTTCATGCCGCTCAGCGGAAATATCCAGTCCTTGAACCCCCGTATGGTCAGATTCAGACCGGACTATAAAATTATGAGGGCAATCTTTGGGCAATTAGTGGGAACCGACAAAGACGGCTACCTGTCGCCCGAGGCATGCTTCAGGTGGGAGATTAGTCCTGACTTTAAGAACTACACACTCTTTTTGCGAGAGGATATTCAGTTCCACGACGGTGTTCCTTTCACAGCCGACGACGTCCTCTTTTCGTTTGAATACGGTGGAAAGAAACCAACGCTGTTGTATAAAATATTGAGCGACATCGAAGGCTATGAAGATTATTTTGAGGGGAGATCGACCACAATCAGTGGTATTAAGGTCCCTGATAAACACACCGTAAAAATAAGTCTCAAAGATCCCTCTACAACTTTTCTGTATGCCCTGGCAGATGCAAGACTGGTTATCCTACCAAACAAGTTTCACGGCGTTGATGAGAAAGATTTCTTTGTGAAGCCGATCGGTTTGGGGCCGTATATCTTTGAAAGTTGGGAGAATGATATTATAAAGATGAAAAGAAATGATAATTTCTACGGCCAAAAAGGCCGGATTGAGAGATTTGTATTTCTCCCCATGAGCAAGAGCGAAGCCCTAAAGAAATTTGAGGCGCATGCCGTGGATGATCTTGCCACATATAAAGTTGACCCAAGTGAGATCAAGAGAAAGGATGTCAATATCTACAGGGGGAAGGGTTATGGCACGCACCTTCTGTTTTTTAATGTGAGCAAGCCACCCATGGACAATGAATATTTGAGGCTGGCCGTCAGGGCCGCGTTTGACAAGGATAAGCTGGTCAGAAAGTGTTATCCGGACGATGATGTTGCGGTGGGTATCATCCCCACCGGCCTGCTGGGGGCGATTGACGACACAGACAAATTCA
>CAZTCA010000129.1:0-4133 GCA_964612405.1 uncultured Pseudomonadota bacterium | reverse complement strand
TTCTTCCGGGTCTTCTGCATATTCCGAAAAGGCAAGAATGACGCGAGCCTGTTCGATATAGCTCAATTTATCAAGCGCTTTTATCCTATCACTTTTTCTGCTGGCTTGAATTAGTGTGGCAGTATAATAAAAATCATTATTGATACCGGGATTTTCCAGATGTCGCCTAAGAGCTTTGACAATCGATTTCACGGCATCTGTGTGGGAATTTCTGGCCGCAACACTGCTGTCAATTCGCCTGCAACTCTTTTCGTTGTTAAACGTGAGTTGGCAATCAAGAATATATTCATCCGGAATGCCTTCATGCTCAAACTGCCTGGAGACCTGGTTCACTTCATCTTCAACTCCATCAACTTTGGCCTGTTTGTCCACTATGAATTTTACATTTTGAATACACATTGTTTTAATATACTACGTCGCCTTGGCTAAACCCTCTTGTTTGAGCTTGTCCAATGCCATTTCGTAACCCTTTTGAAATTCGCCCTTAATTGCATCTGAAGTAAATTCTTGATCGTTCATATACACAGTGAATTGAGCCGACAAAGCCTGCCAGTTGCCGCCTAAGTCGGCTTCGATCGCTTCCATTCTTGGGTTTGTCCTCTTTTCTTGTTTAACACTGACGGGGTCGCGTGTTCCGGGGATTGTGTAGTCATTCCTTTCAACAACAATTTTTTCTTCCGGCACATTCGAGAATGGGGGTTCACCATCTCTGGAAATTTTCAGTTTTTTGGTTGGTTCAAACGCTTCACTCGCAGCACGTTTCGCATTTTGTTCCATCCTAATTTGTTTTCTTTCTAAATCAATGCCATCACGGATATTACGAGCTTCTTCTTCAGACAAATTCGGTTGATAACATAATGGTTGACCAATACCGACTAGCGCATTTTCTTTTACATCAAGTTCTTTTAGATCCTCCTTATAATCCCAGTCGGTTTCTGTCTTTGCCATGTGTTCAAGTTTATTTCGATAAGCTTCAAGTTTAAGTTGTGTTTCATAAAATTCAGAGAGAAAAGTCATATATTCATCGTTACTTGAAAATTCTCCGCGTTGCCATTTGGCCTGAAGTTCGTTGTTCTTTGCAATGAGCTTTGAAAGGTCTCTTTTTGTGCTGGCCAGAGAAGCCTTCAATGTTAGATATGATTCAAGTTCTGCGAACGCTTTTATGGCAAGAAATTCAGCTGTGAGGCCGATCAGAGCATAGAAGCCACTAGATAAACTGAGTCCTTCGGCAAGCGTTTTCAAATAACCAATCTTCCTGACCAAACCAACAAGACCCTGCGCTGCCTTAATATTAGCAACAGCTAAAGCCAAACCTGCCGGGTTGACCTCTTCACCGCGCACTATGCTGAGCAACATCAACGCTCCCAAGGTTGGAAGAAATTTGCCTTCTCCGGATGGCTGAACAAGGCGTGCACTGCTTAACCACGGAGAAACGTGCTTCAGAGCCGCATCGGCAGTTCTTCCAAACCCACCGCCAACTGATAGAGCAACAAAGTCTTTGGCGACATCTGTTGGTTTTATATTTTTGAATCTCGACCAGTCTCCCTTGACGGCCGATACAATGGCTTCGGAAATATATTCCGCCGCCATAAACTGTCCGCCACCATTCACGAGAGATTTGGCTGAATTATATACAGATTGCCCCAGTTCGGCCATATCGGGGGCTTCCCCTGCCCACGGGAACATGTTTGCAACAAGGCCCACTGTGTGTGCCGCTGAAAGTAGATTCACTCTTCTAGCTTCTGCAGATTCTCTCAATTTTGCAAAATAGGCTTCACGTGCCCCTTCAGAGTCTCTGGGAATTTCACCAATTTCAACGTTTCCATCGATCTCAACAGGCAACACCCCGTTGCCCTGATTAAGTCCATCCAGCTCGTGGTCGATTGCTTCTGCCTCACTTGGTTTATTATTATAGACGTCCCAATTATGAAGTCCTGATATAACTACTAAGTTTTTCAATGAAGCATATTCTTCACTAGATAAAATGCCCATACTTTCGATCTTTCTTAAGGCAACCCCTCCCTCATCAAAGAAAGTTAAATAAGTAAAAAATGAATGTGCCTCCATAAAAATCTCATCAAACGGACCTACTTTTTGGCCCAACTCTTTTAATATCTGCCATGCCCTTTCATCACCAATAAGAGCTTCTGCCTGGCCAAGAAGTTTATTGTCCGTCTCATGCGCATCCTCTAAATGTTGTTCTTCTTGCCTACTAATTTCTTCCTCTTCTTTTGCCAATTCACTTAATAGATCACTATCGCTTGTAGAGGGATAGTACACCCTTATCCCCGCCAGAATTTGTGCGGGTGGCCTCTTGTGAACATCCACTCTATCTAATACCGCTCCTCTGATCGACTGCTGAACGTGTTTGAGTTCATGTCTGATTGTTTCCAGCTGTTCATCTCCGTCCATATCTACAAACACTTTCCATTCTGTAGGCAAAAAGAGTCCAAGAAATCTGCCGGCCTTTGGATGTTCGAAAACAAGCTCTGGTAGTATCTGGTCCGGTATCATAAAAAAAGTACCTACCAATCTGTAATACGCTCTGACAATCGTCTCTTTTGGAACTATACCATCTTCTAACAGTTTATTAAATTCAGCTTCAACTCTGTCTAGATCGAGCCTATCAGAAGTGAGGGCATCAATCGTTCCAAAACCCATCACCTGTCTATAGAGAGTCTTCTCGGCCGTGCCTGACGCGGAAAGTTTTTCCAGCAGTATTTCTCTTGCCTCATTTATGCCAGTATATGAAGGTGGTTCAATATCTGGAATGGTTTTTTCAACACCTTCGTCGTATTCTCTGTTCTGACGATCTATTTCATCAAGGAATGAGTAACCAGACGACCGACTCTGTTGCGCAGAAGTACACGCTCCATCGCCATTTTTCACTGGTCCACTACCACTCATAGATCTCCCTTGTTTATACTTATATTATCGGCAAAAAATTGGAGAAAGTTGCGGATTTTCTTAAAATCGTAAATATTTGATATTATTGATGATTATTTGAATGGACGGGGTTGGTTTTAGCGTTCTGGGGCATCCGGATCCCATCCCGAAAGATCAACTTCTTCATACTCCAGATCTGGATTATTACGTGCGGCCCTAAAATTATCCAAAAGATCATGATATGCACCAAAGATTATATACACCGTTTCTCCCGGATTCTCTGCAAGGAAGAGTTCGACACTTTGCTGTAATTCCAACTCCCTTATAAAATGTATTGCATCCAGTTCGGCTCTGAACTGATACTTGTTTACCTGCTTGTTTCGAAATCTCTTTCTCAGGTCTTCTATTTGTTGCATAGTTCTTTCGTAAGATTTCGGACTTGTTACTGCATGAAGCGCCGCCTCGGGATTATCGGTCAAATACAGAGTCGCAGCACCAAAAACAGAATATGCCTTGAGCGAATCTGTGTTTAACCTTTTCTTCAACGTGCTTGGTTTTAGTTTTTCTCCAAGAAACCGCCTAACAAGTCCATCTTTATCAACATAGCAATCTTGATACCTATTTTCTTCAAAAATATGTCTCGCATTCACCTCTTTTAAATGCTCATGTATCCTCTTTTGGGATTCGATGGGTCTTTGAGCGGCTTCTTGTAATTTCTTCTTATCGCCTCGTACTTTATATCCAAAATCTCTTGCCCGCAGATACCTATTTAGTGACGCCACGTCTTTATGCATCTGTTTGATATAAACTATTTTACCGCTGAGCTCAGCCTGATTCGCTTTCTTTTCCAATTTAAGATTTTGTGGAGCCAGACCAAACAGTCCTGCAAATTCATGCCAGCTTATCCTGCCGCCGATTTTTAGTTTGCTATTTAATCTGGAGAGATCAGAAAGATCTACGTATCCATCCTGATTAGCATCAAGAATGCGATTCATCTCGGCAGTATCAATGTTGCCGTCCTCAAACATAGCCTTGATATTGCCGTCTTCGCTTTGGCCGATTCTTTCCAGCAATAGTTCCATTCCCAAAGAAAGGATATTGTTATTAAAAGTAATAGTATCTGTCATAAGAATTCCCCTTACCTATATTATCGGCAAAAATCGGGGAAAGTTGCGGATTTTCTTTTAAGAGCTAACTAATGATTAGGCATTTAAGTCCCGTGGTGGGATGGGAGTTGCATTAAGGCA
>CAZTCA010000128.1:0-4198 GCA_964612405.1 uncultured Pseudomonadota bacterium | reverse complement strand
CTTCCCCGCATTACTACAGATCCTCTTTGCCAAAAAATGAAGACATACACAATAATATGGGATTTTGACGGAACAATCCTGCCGCTTGATCCATACGACAGCGAACAATTTTTATTGAAGGAGAAAGCGGACAACCCGTCCACGCCCTTCTTTACAAAACTGGTTGCAAATCTGGTCATATACGCAGATCAAAAACAACTAATGAGAAAATCTTTCAAAAAACATTTCTATAATATAATGAAGGGGACGAGCGTTGATGTGTTGGAAAATGCCTGTAGAAAAATGTCTGAAAAGATAAGCGCAGAGGATAGAGACGTTTATAGAAGTTTAAAAGAGCGCGGTCACAAGATGATGATCCTCAGTTGCGGGACGCTTGACTTGAGCGAAAGGGTTTTAAAATTTGCCGGGATCCGTGACTGCTTTGAAAGCATAACGGCAAGTCATTTTACTATCGACGGCGACATCATCTCCGGAGTGAAACAGGTAATAAAAAACCCGAATGAGAAGTTGTTGCATGCATCACATCTGTCCCCTGAGAATACGATTGTAGTCGGCGACGGCTATACGGACATCCCCCTGCTAGACTGGGCCGGAGTTCCGATATTGTTGGATAGAGATGGATCGAAGAGAGATAAGCACAAAAACAAGGGTTATAATATCATTTCAAAGGTGTCTGAAGTAACAGACCTTATCAATCAAACAGCCCAATAACAATCAGCCCTTATAAATTTTTTGCCACGAAATCTACCATCTTCTGTGTTGCGTTCGAAAATTCCTTGGCAGTGGAAAGAAGCGCCGCATGACTATTAAACTCATCGTGAGTGTAACCCTTCTCATCATAACCTCTTGAGAAGTACGGAATCTTCATGAGCTTATCCATGACTTCGGCAGGCGGTTTTTCATCAATAGCCTTCGGATCGAATTTGATATGATCACACTTCTTCATCACTTCTGCGATAAATGACGGTGGGCATGTATAGACAATGTCTGATCCCGCCACTTTCTCCAGATGCCATACCGTATCATCTCCCGGAGAGACACGCATTGAACAGATGAGCATTTTGGATGGATAGCCGCGTTCTTTGATTATTTTGTATGCCTTTTTAAAGATTGCCAGCTCGGCCCAGCGGATATCTGACTCTGTGAGCGCAACCCCCTTCTCTGCCGCCTCTTTTTCAAGATCGCCTAATTTTCCATAACGTGCACACATTGCGGTGATGACTGAACGCCATTTTGACGTATCCACATTATTCTTCTTTGCAATCTCCAATCCCTCTTTCACCGCATCCGCCGCCGCCATAAACTGTGGCAAAACAAATGAGAGCGTATTGTTGGTTGAAATTCCTCTGGATGTTAATTCCTTAAGCAAACGATAACCCTCTTTTGTGCCGGGAACCTTGACCATCACGTTTGGAGCAATTTCAGAAATCTCCAATGCCTGCTTTAGCATTGCATCATAATCGTAACAACTCCTGGGATCGACCTGGCCGGAGAGATAACCGTTTTTGCCGTTTGTTTTTTCATACAACGGTTGCATGCGCTTGGCACCCTTTCTCACGATCTCTTTATATGTTAACCAAAAAAGTCTCTCTTTATCTATCCCCGGGTTTTTCGCTAATATGTCTTTCACCACTCCATCCCAGAATGAAGGATTATCATTGAAAACAGCAAGGGATAACGGCGGATTGGTTGTGCAACCTCTGAAAAAAGTTTCTGCGGGAGCATCCGGATTAAACATCCTTGATAGTTGGGTCTGCACTATTTTCTGATCAGTTCCGGAGTATGAAGCGATTGTCTTGTTTGCCCAATTTTCGTAAACCAGAGGAGAAGAATCCCACCAGATTTCGCCGCTTGGGTTTGTGTTAGCCAATCTCTCAAATATGTTTAGTTCTTGCATATCGCCTTGTCATTGCGAGCTCGAAGAGCGAAGCAATCTAGTGTCTTAATGAGATTGCTTCGTCGCTAACGCTCCTCGCAATGACCCTTATGATTTGCTAAAAAATGTCTTTAGCGTCTCGACCAGACCGTCATTTTCTGCTTTGGTTCCGGGGGTGATTCTAAAGATCCCCTTCTTGCCCAAATGCGGCTTCATCGGCTTGATGTGATATTTATTCTCCATAACATAACTGCAAATCTCATCTGCTGTATGACCAGTATCGCTTGCATCTACCAGAATATAATTTCCGTGAGACATATACGGCTTGACTCCCTTGATTTTTGACATCTCATCCACGACAAATTTTACCGTATCATTATTATGCTTTGTCCTCTTCTTCAATGACTCCACATCATCAAGTGCCGCCTCAGCCGCCGCCAGATTCATCTGCGAGTTGTTCCATGTAAGAACAACGTGATTAAAGATGTTCACGATCTTAGGATCTGCCAGCATGTATCCAAAGCGGATTCCAGCCAGACCATAGGCCTTTGAAAGCGTGTGGAAACACATCACGTTTGGATATTCTTTGATATACTTTGCCATCGATTGATGGCCTTCCGTGAATTCCATATAGGCCTCGTCCATAAATACCGGCAGGCCGGTTTTAAAGACTTTGAGAATATCTTCTTCCGGCATAAATTTGCCGGACGGATTGTGCGGAGAGCAGATCATGATCAACTTTGTCTTGTCGGTGATCTTGCTTATCATTGTATCAACATCGATATCCATATCAGCTGTCAGGGGGACTTCAACCGGCTTTCCGCCTGCAACCGAAATTCTCACAGCATACATTGAAAATGCGGGGTTCGGGAATATCACTTCCTGGCCCGGCTCAACAAAGACACGCATTACTGCATCAATAAATTCAGATGAACCGTTACCCAAACAGACATTCTCTGCGCCCAGGTTATATATTTTGCCGATCTTGGCCTTTAGATCTTTGCAGGATCCGGAATAGCGGTTGGCAATCCTTGCGGCCTTTGTCACTGCCTCTACCACCTTTTCGGATGGCGGAAACGGACACTCATTAACGAACATGCGCGCCCGTTCCGGGTGCGCCCATGCCACATCAACATCGGCCAATGTATAAAACTTTGCATCTTTCAACCACGGCACCACATGCTTTTCAATGTTTCCCATAATATTCTCCTTTTATGACAAGTGGATAGTTTCAGCGGGGACAGGTCTCTGCCTGCCGGTAGGCAGGCCTCCGGGCGTTTGTCCCCTTCACCGGAGAAATGGCTATAACATTGTATGATTATTTACAAGTGTTGATTATTTATTCAATTCCGGCGGGCAATCAATGGTTGGCGTAGTTGTAGAGATACCAGATGTCGACAGGGCCGCTATTCTCAGCCTCAAAAACAAATATCTTGTTGTCAAATACAACACTTCTATGAACTGCAGAAAAACTCCACCAGTACGGATTAGTAGTAATTAATTCCCAGTCATTTGCATCTCCGGTGTCTGAAGCATAAACATCCGGGATGGTCCCTGATGTTACGTAGCCAGGAGAACCGCCCAACGTCCACATCTTCCCATCGAAAGATTCAACCGTGTGATGGTAGTAATCAAGAAATAGATCAACACCAATTGTCTCTTGCGTCCAGCTGGTTCCGTTTGTGGAATAGTACATTCCATTACTACCAAATCTCCATATCTCATCTCCAAATACTACAACATCATTGAACGTGCCGCTAGAAGGCATGCTGTCTGATTCCAGCGTCCATGTTCCACCATCACTTGCCGGCGTACTCCAAATCTCGTTCCAATAACCAACACCAAAGCCCCAGATTTTATTGTCAAAACAGGCAATCTGCTCGCTATAAAAATTGCCTTGCGATTCCGTTTTCCAGTTTGCCTCCGCTGTGGCCTGTGTCCAATCACTGCCGTTTTCTGTGTACCAGACATCATATATACCCGAACCTCCTCCGATTATCCACATCCTGCCTCCACAAACCAGACTTGCGGAGCTGTATCGGCTGGACCAACTCGGGCTGTCTGTAACAAGCGACCACGCCAGACCGTCATCGGATGAATATACTGCTGTCCCGCTTACACCCGCACCACCCATAGCCCATAATTTATTATTGAAAGATGTAACCGCAAAACCGTAGTAATTAGCTGAAGGGAGCATAGCCCCGGCCTCACCTTCCGCCTGAAACCACATCCAAGTCTCTGCATCGTCTTTGTTGATCGTTCCATCACAGTCGGAGTCTATGTAATCTTCGAATGCGGGGATTGTGACACTGCCTGAGCCTA
>CAZTCA010000127.1:0-4202 GCA_964612405.1 uncultured Pseudomonadota bacterium | reverse complement strand
CGTCGCTTTGCTCCTCGCAATGACAGAAAGTGTCATTTCCCGACAGGCTCCTAGCGTCTCATTTTTTGCTAGAGTTGACTTATCCGGCTGGTTCGTATTATCTTGGCACGTTGAAATAATCAGTCAGGAGGTAGATTTATGGTTATCGATTTTAGAAATGAAATATTAACGGATTTTTCTAAACCCGAAAATATCAAAAAAATGGAAGAAGCGCTTGCCCTTGTCAAATCTCAATTTGGCAAAGAGTATCCACTTCTAATCGGAAATGAACGTATAACAACAAAAGATAAGATCAAATCAATCAATCCGGCAAATCCCAAAGAGGTTGTTGGTGTTACGCAGTCCGGCGAAATTGAACATGCAAAGAAGGCGGTGGAAGTTGCCGCAAAGACTTTTGAGACATGGAGATGGGTGCCGGAAGAGGAGCGGGCAGATCGCCTCTTTCACGCCGCACAGGTGATTCGCCGCCGTAAGTTTGAGCTTTCGGCCTGCATGGTTTATGAAGTCGGCAAGAGTTGGGTGGAGGCGGATGCCGACGTTGCGGAGGCAATCGATTTTTGTGAATTTTATGCCCGCGAAGCGCTCCGATATTCCGAAGTTCAACCATGCCTTCACTGGCCGGGCGAACATGACATCATGGTCTATATTCCGCTTGGAGTTGGGGTTGTGATCCCGCCATGGAATTTCCCGTTTGCAATATTGGCAGGAATGACTGTTGCGTCCTGGGTCACAGGAAATACGGTTGTGCTGAAGCCTTCAAGCGACGCGCCTGTGATTGCCGCCAAATTTATGGAAATTATGGAAGAGATCGGGCTTCCTCCGGGGGTTGTGAACCTTGTGACCGGTGGTGGTGGCAAAATCGGCGATACGCTGGTTTCACATCCGAAGACACGCTACATCTCATTCACTGGCTCTATGGAAGTCGGCCTGCATATCAATGAGCTGGCCGCCAAGAAATCACCCGGTCAGAAATGGATCAAGCGTGTAATAGCGGAGATGGGCGGAAAAGATTTTATTATTGTTGATAGCGAGGCGGATCTGGATGTCGCCGCGGCATCGATTGTCGGGTCGGTATTCGGATATCAGGGACAAAAATGTTCCGCCTGTTCCCGTGCGATTGT
The DNA here is from genome assembly GCA_964612405.1 of uncultured Pseudomonadota bacterium. Lineage (GTDB taxonomy): Bacteria > UBA10199 > UBA10199 > 1-14-0-20-49-13 > CAZTCA01. Next base: position 3,081 of record CAZTCA010000127.1, on the reverse strand, counting down.
TGTTGCCGATGTTTATGACGAAATGGTAAAGAAGATTGTCGAAAATACAAAGAAGATCAAGATTGGCCCAACGGATGATAAAGATAATTTTATAGGTGCCGTGATTAATAAGAAGGCGGCCGATAAGATTATGGAGTACATTGAAATTGGTAAGAAAGAGGGCGAGTTGGTGTTTGGCGGTGAAAAGTTGGGAGGAGACGGGTATTTTATTAAACCGACGGTGATAAAAGATATCAAGCCGGGTTCAAAGATCGAGCAGGGGGAGATTTTCGGGCCTGTACTTGCAATTATAAAGGCCAAGGATTTTGATCACGCAATTGAAATTGCAAATGACACGGATTATGGCCTGACCGGTTCTGTCTATACAAAGAATCGCGAGAAGATAGAGAAGGCAAAATTGGAATGTCACGCAGGCAATTTTTATGTAAACCGAAAATGTACCGGTGCAATGGTTGCCTGCCATCCGTTTGGCGGTTTTAATATGTCGGGAACCTGCTCAAAGGCCGGTGGAAGAGACTATCTCTTCCTGTTTATGCAGTCCAAGTCGATTGGTGAAGTTGTCGGGCGCGGAATTACTGGAAAACCGTAATTGGTACGTTGGTTCGTTAGTTCGTTGGTTCTTTGGTTCGTTTGTTTGCCAGGAGGGTTGATGTTAGAAAAAGAAGAGATTTTATTTGATAAAAATAGACAACCAACGCACCAACGCACTAATGTACCAAGGAACAAGATTCCAATGAGCATGCTATTTATTTTTGCAAAGAGGTTTATCGCAGGACAGACGCTGGAGCGGGCACTGCCGGTTGTTGAGCGATTGCATAACGAGGGTTTCTCAACAACTCTGGATATTCTTGGCGAGAGTGTCACAAACGCAAAAGAGGCGAGTGCCGTTTCGGATGAATACTGCAACGTCTTAAACATACTCAAAGAGAAGGGCCTCGACGCAAACATGTCACTTAAGTTGACACAACTTGGGTTGGATGTCTCGGATCAGCTCTGTTTTGATAATGTTGCAAAAATTCTGGTGGTGGCGGGAAAACTCGATGCATATATCCGCATTGATATGGAGGGGAGTGTATATACCCAGAGAACTCTTGAGATGGTGAAGAGATGGCACGGGATATATAAAAATTGCGGGACTGTTGTGCAGGCAATGCTTAAGCGCACTCCCGGTGATGTTGAAGGTCTTTTGGAAAAAGGAATTGGGGTTCGTCTTTGTAAAGGAGCCTATAAAGAACCCAAAGATGTTGCGTTTCAGGATAAAAAAGATGTCGATAGACAATATGAGACCCTGATGACGAGACTGGTTGGAAGTGAAATTTATCATGGCATAGCGACGCATGATGAAAAATTGATTGCAAAGATGAAAGATTTTGTAAATGCATATGGAATTGATAAAAATAAGTTTGAATTTCAGATGCTTTTGGGAATCAGGCGTGATCTTCAGAAAAAATTATTGGAAGAGGGTTGGCGCGTCCGTGTTTATGTTCCGTATGGCAAGGCATGGTTGCCTTATACCATCCGCCGCCTGCGCGAGAGAAAAGAGAACATCTGGTTTGTGGTGAAAAATATATTCAAGGGTTAAAGGAGATGTCATTGCGAGCCCCGAAGGGGCGTGGCAATCTCGTGAATTCACTGGATTGCTTCGTCGCCAGAGGCTCCTCGCAATGACAAGGCAAATATGACAAAGAGCTCACAGGATTATATCAAAGAGGTCGAAAAGGTTTCAGCCCACAATTATCATCCAATTCCGGTGGTGATTGCGAAAGGGGAGGGTGTCTGGGTTGAAGATGTAGAGGGAAAAAAATATATAGATATGCTCTCTGCATATTCGGCAGTGAATCAGGGGCACAGGCATCCAAAAATAATCAAAGCCGCAACAAAACAGATGGAGACATTGACTCTGACATCGCGCGCTTTTCATAATGATCAGATGGGACCGTTTCTCGCCAAGCTCACAAAACTGACGGGATATGACAAGGCGCTCCCGATGAATACCGGCGCTGAAGGAGTTGAGACTGCAATCAAGGCGGCACGCAGATGGGGTTATAATGTTAAAAAAGTGCCAGACAATAAGGCTGAAATTATTGTATGCGCGGATAATTTTCATGGGCGCACAACAACAATCGTCGGTTTTTCGACCGATCCTTTGAGCAACGGAGGTTTTGGTCCGTTTGCTCCGGGGTTTAAAATAATTCCATATGGTGATGCAAAGGCACTTGAGAACGCAATCACACCAAACACGGTTGCTTTTCTGGTTGAGCCGATTCAGGGAGAAGCGGGCGTCAAAGTTCCCCCGGCCGGTTATCTAAAAAAAGTTCGTGAAATCACCAAAAAGAATAACGTTTTGTTTATTGCCGACGAAATCCAGACCGGTCTTGCCAGAACCGGAAAACTGTTTTGTCATCATTATGACAATGTTCGTCCGGATATTGTGATCATCGGTAAAGCTTTGGGGGGTGGGCTTTACCCAGTCTCAGCAATTGTTGCCGATGATGATATAATGATGGCGGCCTTTGAACCGGGGAATCATGGCTCAACATTCGGCGGCAATCCTCTTGCGTGCGCCATTGCTTCAGCGGCGCTGGATGTGATTATTGATGAAAAACTTGCAGACCGCGCAATTGAGATGGGGGCATATTTTATGGATAGACTCCGCTCTCTCAATTCGCCACACATCACCGAAGTTCGTGGCAAGGGACTTCTTATAGCAATTGATATCAAGCCGGAATCCGGAAAGGCACGCAAGTTCACAGAGGCCCTGAAAGACGAAGGCATCCTAGCAAAAGAGACGCATGATACAATAATAAGATTTGCTCCGCCGCTCGTCATCTCAAAAGAGGAGATTGATTGGGCGATCGCGAAGATCAAAAAAGTTTTGGGCTGATCTTATAGTTGTCTTCAACCCACCCCGATCTCAAGATTAGGATTTAAGGATCATGATCTAAGACAACTTCGATAACATCTTCACTATCTGTAATAGATTATCCTGCATTATCTCATATTCATCTCTGGATGTAAGATTATAAGAATGGGAGGATATATTATAAAGAAAGGAGAAGGTTCTTTAATATATCTACTGCC
>CAZTCA010000126.1:0-4267 GCA_964612405.1 uncultured Pseudomonadota bacterium | reverse complement strand
TTACTGAAATTGTGCCGGCCTCAAAGTTCTGGCCGGCAGAAGACTATCATCAGGATTACTTCGACAAGAACCCCGATACGTATTGTCACACAAAGTAAAAATTATTCACCCATAACCATATAATGATTACTTTGAAACCAGCCGGTCTTTTTATGAAGTACTGCTTTATAGGTTTTTTCACCGGTCTCTATTCTGTTTAATGAACGTGCGCATTGGTTTGCAAGCTCGCGAGTAGACACATCCATGTGACTTGTGAAAATTGCCCCATCATGACAGTCATAAAAATCGACCGCATACCACCAATTGATATCAACTGATTCATAGACCATGCCGCTTGCTTGGACCCTATGAGGTTTGCCGGTTTTTTGTTCCAAAAACCTGACACAGCTTTCTGCGTCTAACTGATTTCGAAAAGCTTGTGGCTTATCGCAATTAATTTCTTCCATATCCTCCTTTGGAGGGACTTTAGAGCAATAAAGGTGCCAAGAATTGAGATTGATAGGGCGCTGATATTATTGAATTATTATTTAGAGCCTGTCGGGAAATGACACTTTCTGTCATTGCGAGGAGCAAAGCGACGAAGCAATCTAGTGTAACTAATTGATTTCACTGGATCGCCACGTCGACCTTCGGCCTCCTCGCGATGACAAGTCGAATTTCCCGACAGGCTCTATTTAGGCTGTTCGAATACCTGAATGAGTTTATTATTAAAATCCGTACAATTAGACACGAGCCGGTTTTCCGTGACCAAATTTTTTGGTCACGGGGTTGAAAACAAAACGGGCGATGACCTATTGAGGCCACCGCCCGTTTCTGAGCTATTAACTATTATTTTCTATTCTTCTCCGCCTTCACTAATACAAGTTGCTGCCACATCAGCTGTCAATGCAGTTGAGAAATCGATTAGATTGAGCGTTTCTATATCAAAAACTTTTAGTATATAAAGGTCGTCATTATTTAAAGCCGTTGTATCAGCCACCTCGAAAGAAGTGACACACTCTGCCAGCGGGACGTACTTAGATGTAGATACACTATCACCTATCAAGACACAGCGGTTTTCAGATGGGACGTTTTTCTTGGCTGCAACCTCGGCCGGAGTCATGGGGACGGTGTCGTCCGTGGAGCTCCATTCCGCATACCACAGATATGTCCCATTGGATTTCATCCTGCTCATATAGGTATTGTCCCCCTGGTCTCTAACTTGCATTGCCTCAAACTCTGATGTGTCAGATGTAATTGGTCCGGCATATGGTCCGGCATATGCATTGATATTGATTCCGGCATCTTCACCATTACTTACGTAATAAGCCGGCGAGCCTGTGCCTAAGAAGAAAAATTCATTATTTGTTGTATCTTTGATCCCTGCATATAGCCAATCGGAGTCTATTTGTACGAAATATTGGGTTGTTCCGTCATCACCGTCATTAATTGTCCAAGCCATATTGTCTTCAACAGCTGAAAAATTTATCATCTGAGGGATCCCCCAAGATGCATACCAAGGAATAACCGCTGATATGTCAACATCTCCACCCTCGACTGTAGCGCAGGTATCAACTAACTGTATATCAGCAATTTGAGCATCAAAGAAACAGGGGTCGACTCCCATATTAACATAGTGAGCATCCACTGTCTCTGTTGTAGCGCATGCTGTCGGATCTGCAAACATTGTTGGTATTATATAGTCGGTTCCGGATCCATTGTTGCAATCCTCACATGTAAAACATGTTCCGTCTGCTAGAAACTCATCTGTGCATTCACTGCTATAATCCATAGCTCAAAGACGCAGGAAGATTTCACCGGTCGATGAGTCTCCTCCGTTTGTCTCCACCATATAAGGACAATCCGTGTAATCTGCCGCACAGGTGTCAGCCAGATCCTTGCTCACACTTGCGGCAATGTTTGCATTTACTACACCTACTTTAAGTCCATCCGGTATTGCATCGCTCACTGTCTCACCAAAACTTGCCAATGATGCTGCTGTGGCAGTGGTGGCTTCAGTGGTTTCATCTCCTGTTTCTGTGCCATCATCTGTTGTTGTGGTTGCGGCGTCGTTGCAAGCGGCAACGAAGAAGACAAAACCCAACAACAAGGCTACTGATACTACTTTTTTCATATCCCCCCCTTTTTTTTCGTCAGACAATCCGACACTATTATAACTGACGAACGCTATCTATTTGTAGCATTTTCAACGATAAAAATTAAGCTTTTTTTAGCTTATGAAAAAATCATTGTATTTTCAATAAGATCGATCTAGTAGGGCAGTCATGTTTACACGAAAAGGAGAGCAACAATGTCAGTAGAGATAGACGTCCTTTATGACGGAGAGTTGAGATGTACCGCAACGCACGGCCCGTCGAAAGATACTTTAATGACCGATGCACCGCTTGACAATGGCGGTAAGGCGGAGAAGTTTTCTCCAACAGATCTTGTGGCTACGGCACTTGGCACATGCATCATGACAATCATGGGCCTTTTTGCAAAGAAAAGTAATATCGATTTAACAGGAACAAAGGTTCATGTGACAAAAGAGATGGTGAGTAAACCAAAAAGAAGAATAGGGGAGTTAAATATCACAATCACCTACCCCAAGGGTCTTAACATGTCGGACGCGGATAAAAAGAAATTTGAAAAAGTGGTAGACCTTTGCCCCGTCAAACAGAGTCTTCATCCGGGCATAAAAGTCGAAGCAGAATTTGTCTATCAATAGATCTATACATCTGCCGTCTCTTCACGTCCGTGACCAATAGCCTTCTTTAGCGGTTTTAGAACCGCGAGCATCATGAGCCCGGCCGCAAAGCAGATGAGCGCGATCATGCCAAAAAACTGGTCCTTTGGCATCTTTCCATAGAATGTTCCAAGCCAGCCGCAGAAATATTGTCCGCCTGCCATAGAAAAGAACCATATGCCCATGATCGTGGATATGAGTCTTGGCGGAGAGAGTTTGGTCACCAGCGACAACCCAACCGGCGACAGATAGATCTCTGCCACAGTGAGTATCGATGTTGAGAGTAGCAACCACAGGAGGCTTGCACTTCCGACGCTGTTATACTGCCACACGCCCGGAACCAGGACAAGGAATGATGCCCCCAAGAGGAAGCACGCAATTGCCATCTTTCCGATACTGGATGGTTCTTTTTTGCGCTTGTCCTGCCAACCCCACATTACTGTTATCATTGGGATGAGCGCGATTATCATTACTGGGTTAAAGACCTGGAACCATGTTGCAGGCATCTCCCATCCGAAAATCATCCTGTTTGTATTCTGATCGACCCAGACTGCGAGCGTATTTCCCTGCTGCTCATAAGCTCCCCAGAAAACGATATTCAGGATGCACAGAATAACTAATGTAATGATCTTTGCGTAATCTTCGCGCGAGAGCGATGCCGATTTCTTCTCAACTTTCTCTTCCTTCTTCTGTGAAATTAAATCCTGCGCGAGATATTTTTGGCCCCAGATATATACGATGAGACCTAGAATTAGCCCGATACCTGCGGACATGAACCCCCACTTCCAACCATAGAGTTCGCCCAATGTTCCACAGATGAGTGGGGACATGATGGCGCCAAGATTGATCCCCATATAAAAGATATTAAATGCGCGATCGCGTCTGTGATCACCGACATCATATAGTGTTCCTACCTGTGTTGAAACGTTCGGTTTGAATAAACCGGTTCCGAGTGCCATTAGCGCAAGTCCTACATAAAATAAGTCTTGAGACATCAAGACGAATTCGCCCACCGCCATGATGGAGGCGCCGATAATTACGGTTTTTTTCTGCCCCAATATTCTGTCTGCTAAAATACCGCCGAAGAACGGAAAGAAATAAGCGGCAGATGTATAGAGTCCATATATGTATGATGCTCTCTCTTGTGCGAACATCAATTGTTTGATCATGTAATAGATGAGGATTGAACGCATTCCGTAATAGCAAAAGCGTTCCCACATCTCCACGAAGAAGAGGACGTACAAACCTTTTGGATGTCCGAACCATGTCTCTTGTCTGATCGCTTCGTTCATTTTATAGCTCCTTTGTTGCCGGCGAGATTAATCATTTATTTCGTATTCTGTCAAAAATAATTTGGTCCCATGTTCATGCAACGGCGCCGTTCAGTCCGGATGATGGCGAGCTGGTGGAGAATCGGCTGGCATATGCCTTTAGGCCTCCGGTCGCGTTAAACCGGCTGGATTACGATGGAACGATCGTCACACTTACGACCACAAAACGCGTTGAACTCAAACTCACACCGCTGGATTTTCTCGCAAAAAT
>CAZTCA010000125.1:0-4313 GCA_964612405.1 uncultured Pseudomonadota bacterium | reverse complement strand
TATCTGCTGCATGTCACTTTAGATTATATACCTAACCTTTAATGTTGCCAATAGGAGCAAAGCTGGGAAAGGTGTTCCAACGCACCTCGTTCATATGGAGCTTCAACTTGCCTTTGCGTATTCGCCGCGCTTGAATGCGCTATCGGCATGGCCAGCTATATAATTTGACAAGCGGGCTAAACGTGAATAATGTTAATATAGGTTTGTTGCTGGATGCTATTCGTTTTTGAATGGGGGTGAGGAAATGAAGACAAGACGATCAAAACAATCAAGGATGCGTGTTGAGGAGATAGACAATGAAAAGGTTAAGGATGTGAAGGCAGTGGTTACTTGCAAGAAGGGTAAGACGGATTTGGAGCTTAGATATGAAGGCGATCTTGGCTTAGGTTACGATGGCTGTGGTACCCACACTCATAAAATGTAAAGACGCGTTTAGTCATCGCGGTTGGGTCGGGTGGGGGATAGATAATCCTTGTGGTTAAATTCAGAGAATGAGCGCCATATTCCTTTGCCATCATTCCCTCTTGCTGTCTCCTTTGGTACCCCTCGAGGGGTACTGTTAATTGAAGGAGAAAAGTCAAAAGCCGAGGTTTGTGCATCTCGGCTTTGTTAGTGTCTCTCTGTTAAAACTACGGTTCTGGTCTTGCCCAGCAGTTCCTTCGGAACATAGGACGTGTTGTGCGCCGCTATTGCGATGCTTATTTCCGATAGGTGGTCTAAGATAATTCGGCCAGCTCTATCATTTATCTCAATCTCGTCCATAACGATAACTAGCTTTGCCTCTTGCCAGTCTGCGGACAAAATGATTTCCAAAATATCGGCTACCAAGTCTTTATAGTGTTCTCGCAACTCTTGTTTTCTTGTTGGATCCCTCGCTTCGTGACCCCTCTCCAGGTAGTAAGAAACATCACAAAAAACTGGTGATGACTCGAATGCCCTGCTTTTGAAGATTAGTAAATCTTCTGGACATTTGAATGTGAAGCAACTTCCGGCGTATCCCGCACTTTGTAGCTGTCTTATCAAAGATTTGTCGCCCTCTTCAACGGCGCTATCTACTACGAAAATAAAGGCAGACGATTTCTGCCTTAACGCGAGAAAAGCCTTCTTTAAAGCAGTTGTTTTTCCCGTGTCTCGCTCACCTACGTAGCAGCAGCATGCCCCCACCCTCGACCTCCTTTATTTGGAGTATCTTATTTTGTTAAACTACCACCATATAGAGTTTATCTTATTTCTGCTCTTCAGTCAATCCAATAGGATTAGGTTATAGGATGAAAAGACAGGGGATAATCTTCGATCTCAACGGTTCTTTAGATAACACAGACCAGGCTATTGCGAAAGCATTTTGGTTGACCCTAAGAAAACATTTTCCGGAAAGGGAAGATGGCGAGCTTCAACGCTTCGCGAAGGAGCTGGTGGCCTTCTTTTGGCAGGCTGACAAGCTTGCCGATTTGAAATATCCTCAGTGGGACATGGCCGATATCATAAATCGAGGTGTTAGCAGATGGTCTGAATCTAGGGGGATAAACGTAGATACACGGCAGTTTGCCAAGGACTACAGCTTAATCAGAAAAAAGTTTTTAGCTATTAGGCCAGAATTTACAAAGCTGATCAATCAAACACCTAAAAATTTATTAAAATTCATCCTTTCACAAGGCAATTCCGAGCGTGATGTTTTGACGCTGCTCAATAAATCTTCTTTGACTGAGAGCGATTTTACCGAAATTGTTTTGTCTGGATCATTTCAGGAAGAAAATAAGCCGAGCATTAACATTTTAGAGTACATCTTAAAAAAATATTCCCTAAGCCCGGCTGAGTGCTTGTTGGTGGGCGATGATGTTTGTTCGGATATAATGCCAGCAAAGATTTTGGGGATGAAAACACTCCTAACCTCCGACTATGTGGATGCTGTAGCTGCTGATACGAGCCAGGCCTGTGCCCTAATTAAGAGTATGCTCGAAATTTAAGCTATCTCGTCTCAAAAGTTAGGGCCCATCCTCCCCATTGATAGAGAGCATATAGAATTAAATTTTGGTTGATGAACTCTTCTTTGATAACCGTTTTCCCTGGGTTTAAAATAATGAAATCTTTATTGTCATGACCGATCAGGGCAATATAATGCCCATCGGGCGGCATTGTTGTTTTGTGGATCACATTTGAGGCAACAGCCATTATAATCGGCTGTTTTTGTTTCAGATAACACTTTATAATTTCAGTTGTGACGATCCCTCTTCTTAATCTCCCCCCGAGATCAATAAAGTGTATAACCGATTTTCTAGCACGATTTACTTCTTCGCTTCTGCTTTTTGCGTAAGCCAGTGTTTTAAGGAATTTCGTCTGTGGCCAGCTTAGCCACTCTGGCTCGAAAACTGTTTGACTATACGTGTAGACGATAGGTTCCTTGAAGCCTAACTCGAGGGCTGCGCTGCCCAAATCCGTAATCCATAAGTAGGGCATCTTCGCAAGCGACTCCAACAAGCCTGCCGGAAAGTCTTTGTTGAAGCAGTGCGATACAGCAGCCAAACATTTGATCCCGCAACTCATTTGCTCAGTGATGTTCGCCGCTAGGACGGATTTTGGCACAATTCTCATTGCTCGGGCGCTTAAACCCTGCCGTAAAGAAAGGGTATACTTCGTGCAGTTTTGGAGGTGTTTTTATTTCGCGGTCTGGTCTTAGCATTGATAACATTTTTCCTTATCCACTCTTCAATGAGGAAAAGAAATATTTTATACCTGTCAAAGTGAGAGGGATCCTCCCGGTAAATATCACCGAAGGCACCGTAGCAGGAGTATATGCAAGAACAGCACATTCCACGAAAGAGGCAAGAGCGACATTTCGGTATGTCGGCCCAAGTCCTGTTTCTTAACTTCCTGACCCATGGCTTTTGAAGCATGGTAACCACCGGTTCCTCCAGAATGTTGCCCATTTTAAATTCTTGTATTCCTTTGAAGCCATCACAAGGAAAGACATCCCCATTCGGGTTAACAGATATTATCTCTCTGGCCGCACCGCAAGGATAGCGCAAACAAATGTAATCGCGCACTGGCGTATATACGTTCTCTTCGAATATATGGGTAGAGAAGTTTGTAGCTCCAAGCTCTTTGCTTCTGCGGTACATTTTCACGAAGCAGTTATACCAATCGCCCGGCTTGGGAGCTAAGTTGTATTTTAGCTCCCTCCCCAAAATGTTAACCGGTCTTGGTTTGAATCCAATGTCGGCATTGTGGAAAAAATTCACAATCTCTTCAGGAAATTTAACGTTATGTTTCCCGATGGTGCAGACCGACCCATCAACTGGTACGCCGTTTTTGCGCAACAATTCGATTCCCTTCCATATATCTTTAAAAGCGCCTGAACCATCTGGATGGACCCGCGCTTTGTTCGTTAGTCTTTCTGGACCGTCTAAGCTTATACCTATTTTGATATTGTGCTTCTTAAGCATCGTGATCACCTGCTTATTAATGAGTGTACCGTTGCTCTCAACTCTGTAAGCCACTACCTTTCCGAGCTTTGGTGCTTCCCTGTTTGCGTATTTGACGCAGGATTCGATTGCACCAGTATTCAGTAGTGGCTCTCCTCCTTGGAACTCAAATGTGATCTTTTTCGTTTCGGGCATTCGGAGCATTTGATCTACGGTTGCCTTTACGACTTCCTCGCTCATGTCGCTGCCTCTTTCAGGGCAACACTCGGCGAAGCAGTATTTGCAGCATAAGTTGCATCGCATGGTTACATTCATCACGACCACGCTAGGGTAATTAGCTGGTTTGGGGAAAGACAAGATAACTCGCCTGCCGTCTTTTGTCTGGTTAAGTTGCCGCAAATAAAGGTTCTCGTTGGGTAGCAGCCCAAGTCTATTTTTTTGATAGCTGTGGAACTCCTCTTCCGTGAGGACCACCCATGCCCCAGCGTCGGGATTGATGAGTATTCGAAACTTACGACCATCCACTCTGGTGGGGAGACTATGAACGACGGGCAATTTCTTATATTGGTTGCTCAGCCAAGGCGTTTGCATGATATTAGAGACTTAACCAGCATACTTAGGTTATCACCCTTAGAGGTAGGAGGCAATTATGCGGCATTCTATGTGAGCTGGAGCGATCTAGGTGGCAAATGATTAGCACTTCTGATTAGTGATTAATGGGTTGTGGCTAACTTACCCCTTAATGCTCCCAATAGGAATAAAGCTGGCAATTTTCGAGCGAAGCGAGAAAACGGAGGATGCGAAGCAGACTCGTACAATCATCGCCCTGCGAAATTGCAGAGGATGCGGAGCAGACTCGTACGTTTTTGGAGAGTCTCATTTGGTGAACTGTCT
>CAZTCA010000124.1:0-4388 GCA_964612405.1 uncultured Pseudomonadota bacterium | reverse complement strand
CTCTGACTCTTCCCTTTTGCTGTTTACGCCATTTTACTTTATCTGGTTGTAACAAAATATTTAACCTTAATTAGGTAAAACGTCTCCTTTATAAATCCAAACTTTTACGCCAATCTGGCCATAGGCCGTTTTGGCCTCTGCATGTGCGTAGTCAATATCTGCACGAAGCGTATGAAGCGGCACTCTTCCTTCACGATGCCATTCCGACCTGGCAATTTCTGATCCACCAAGCCTTCCGCCCACCTGGACCTTAACACCCAACGCACCAACCTTCATTGACGACTGCACTGCTTTCCTCATTGCACGTCTGAATGCAACACGTCTCACCAATTGCATTGCAATATTTTCCGCAACCAACTGCGCATCCAACTCCGCCTTTCTCACTTCCTGAATATTCAACACGACTTCGTGATTTGTAAATCTCTTCAACTCTGCCGCCAATTGTTCGATCCCTGCGCCTTTTTTGCCGATCACCAAACCAGGCCTCGCTGTCCAGATAGATATCTTCACTTTTTCAGCCGCTCTCTCTATTTCAATACGCGAAACTCCCGTATGAAAGAGTTTCTCCTTTAAAAGCGTTCTAAAAAAATGATCTTCCTGAACCAGCTTTGCATAGTCCTTTCTCGGTGCATACCACCTGGAGTTCCATGTCCTGGTGATGCCCAATCTAAAACCGACTGGATGCGTTTTTTGACCCATTACCTCTCCTCTAGCTCTACCGATATATGACATGACCTTCTGAGTTCTTTGTTTGCCATGCCACGGGAGCGTGAACGCCAACGTTTCAAAATTGGACCGTTACCAACAACAATCTCTTTCAAAAATAGATTATCAACATCAACGCCGCCTTTTTGTGTGGCGTTACTAACCGCTGATTTGACCAGCTTCAATACGGGACCGGCACCCTTTCTCCTGCAAAACGTCAAGGTGTCAACTGCCGTAGAGGCTTTTCTGCCGCGTACTAAATTAACAACTGCCCTCATTTTTTCGGGCGATATTCTTATGTGTTTAAATGTTGCGTTCATCTTTCTTTCCTTTTAATTCAAAAAACTTATTATGCCGGTTTGGCGGCGGCCGGCTTGGCTGCTGCTCCCGGTTTTGCTCCTGCCGGCGCTGCTCCCGGCGCTGCTCCCGGCGCTGCTCCCGGCGCTGCTCCCGGCGCTGCTCCTCCTGCTCCCATTGCCGGTGCTGCAGGACCCGACACAACGTCCTTCTTGATTCCTGAGTGGCCGCGGAATGTGCGGGTCAACGCCAATTCTCCAAGTCTGTGACCGACCAGGTCTTCAGTTATAAAAACAGGAACAAATTTTTTCCCGTTATGCACCGCGATTGTCAAACCTAACATATCCGGAGTAATCAGCGACCTTCTCGACCAGGTCTTGATCATCTGCCTCGATTTTCCTTCTCTAGCCGCTTCAACCTTAGCCAGCAGATGCTGATCTACAAACGGCCCTTTCTTCACTGAACGAGGCATTACTTCCTCCTATCCTTAATTATAAAACGCTCTGTGCGTTTATTGCTTCGTGTTTTACCACCCTTTGCAAGGACCATTGTGGGGCTTGTTGGATGGTTACCACCCTTGCTTCTCCCCTCGCCGCCTCCGTGCGGATGGTCAACGGGGTTCATCGCCATACCCCTGACATGCGGACGCTTGCCTAAATGACGCGACCTGCCCGCCTTGCCCAGAGAAATATTTTCATGATCCAAATTTCCAACTTGTCCAATTGTCGCCCTGCACAACTGGTTTATTAATCTCATTTCGCCGGAAGGCATTCTGATATGAGCGTAGTCTTTCTCTTTTGCTAAAATCTGAGCCTCTCCGCCGGCGCTCCTGACCAACTTTCCACCGCCGCCAATCTTTATTTCAATGTTATGAATGGCTGTGCCGCTGGGGATATTTTTCAGTGTTGTCACATTGCCGGGAGCGACATCAACCGTCTTCTGAGATGAGACAACCTGCCCGCCGATCTGCAAACCCACCGGTGCAATAATATATGACTTGTCGCCGTCAGGATACTGAATCAGTGCTATCCTAGCAGAACGATTCGGATCGTATTCAATCGCAACCACTCTTCCTGTTATATCTTCTTTATTGCGTTTGAAATCAACAAGCCTGTAATGCCTGGCCGCTCCGCCTCCACGATGATCTGTGGTGATGCGACCCATATTGTTTCTTCCACCGTTCCTTCTGAGCGTACTGAGAAGGCCCTTTTCCGGATCCTTCTTTGTCAGATCAGACATATCATGGCCTGTCTGAAAACGGCGTCCTGGTGATGTAGGTCGATACTTTTTCATAATTCCCTTGCCTATACCCCTTCAAAAAATTCGATTTTCTCACCCTTCTTTAGAGTGACATAAGCCTTCTTCCAATGCTCGACATGCGTCGATCTCCCAGTTTTGGGATTTCTGCCCGATTTTCCGCGGACATTCATCACACGCACATCGACAACCTTCACATTAAACATCTCTTGAATTGCCTTTCTGATATCGACCTTGGTCGCATTGGCATCAATCTCAAAGAGATACTGGCTTTGTGACTCTTTTCTCTCAGTTGCCTTTTCTGTTATCAAAGGCTTCTTTATTACGTCGTAAACATTCATAACTCACTCGTTTTTATCTTCTCGTTTGCTCGCTTAGTAAGACGAGGCAATCGGACTAGACAAACCTTTCCGACAAACTATTAACTGCCGCTTCTGTCATGATCAGATGATCATAACGGACAAGGTCATAAACATTCAAATTCTTGCCTTCAGTAATCTTCACGTTCGGAACATTTCTTACCGATCTCAAAGTCTTCGCATCGGTTTTATCAGTCACGACCAATCCGCTCTTCATTTCCCAATTTTTAAAAATCTTGGCCATTTCTTTAGTTTTACCACTGTCTGACAACCATTTATCGACAACAAAAAGGTTTCCTGTTGAATTCTTTAGAGCCAGAGCTGATTTCAATGCCTGTTTTTTCTGCTTCTTCGGCATGACCATGGTCCAACTGCGAGGCCTTGGTCCAAATGTAGCGCCACCACCCACAAAGATAGGGCTTCTTATTGAACCGTGGCGCGCCATGCCCGTTCCTTTTTGTCTGTACGGCCTTTTGCCGCCACCCCTGACCTCTGCTCTGGTCTTGGTCGATGCATTACCTTGCCTTGCGTTTGCCAGATAAATACACACTGCCTGATGGATCAGGCCTTCATTTATTTTTGCGGAAAAGATGCTATCAGGCAGCTCAACGCTTCCGAGCTTCTTCTTCTCCATGCTATACTTATCTACTTTCGCCATAAATTACCTACATTGCACGAGTGCTGATCACGACCAAACCGCTGTTTGCCCCCGGCACCGCTCCTCTTATAAATAATAGATTCTTTTCAGTATCAATTTCGACAATCTTCAAGTTTTTAGTTGTAATCTTCTCATCGCCCATATGCCCCGGCATTGGACGGCCCGGTAGCACGCGATGCGGATCCGTATTCATACCGATCGATCCGGTTGTTCTATGAAACTTTGAACCATGAGCCGCGGGGCCACCATGGTGTCCGTGTCTCTTGATAACACCCTGAAAGCCACGACCTTTGGTAAGTCCGGAGACCTGAATTATATCACCCTTCTTAAAAAGATTTGTATCGAGCACCTTTCCCACTTCCCACTCTTCCGGTTTTATGGGTTTAAATTCAGCAAGATGAGCAAAATTCCCCTTGCCCGCCTTCTTGAAATGCCCGGCCATGGGTTTATTTACATGCTTGTCCTTCTTCTGGCCAAAGCCAACCTGTATGGCATCATAACCCTCTTTGCCCACAGTCTTCTTCTGTATGACTGTGCAAGGTCCGGCCTCAACAACGGTCACCGGGATAGAATCTCCGACTTCGTCAAATATTCTGGTCATTCCTATTTTTTTTCCTAATAGTCCCAACATAATTCGCCTTTTGTATCATTGTCCGCAGGTCTTCAAGTCTGCAGATCACCAAGTCTTCATAATTTTTCGACTTGTCGACATGATGACCTGTCGACTGCTTCTAAACCATTTTAATTTCAACTTCGACACCACTTGCCAGATCCAGCTTCATCAATGCATCCACTGTCTGCTGTGTCGGCTCTAATATATCCATCATCCTCTTATGAGTTCTGATCTCAAACTGCTCTCTTGATTTTTTATCAACGTGTGGCGACCGCAGAACCGTGTATCTTTCGATTTTTGTCGGCAACGGAATCGGCCCCGCTACTCTGGCGCCTGTCCTCTTTGCCGTATCAACAATCTCTACGGATGATTGATCAAGGAGTCTTGCGTCAAAACCCTTCAGTTTGATTCTAATCTTCTGTTCTTTTTCGTATTCTGTCGCCATAAATCCGTTTATCGTTTATCGTTTATCGTTTATCGACATGAAGAGTGTCGGTCA
>CAZTCA010000123.1:0-4444 GCA_964612405.1 uncultured Pseudomonadota bacterium | reverse complement strand
AAAAAAATGTTGGTAAATTTAAATGAGAAGAAAAGCTTTTTAAAAGGTGCAGAGAAGGCGACTTTTAATGATCTAGTCAACACTCATGCGTCAACACTCAAATCCCAACAGCAAGCCGATCCTGCGGCACAAAAGGGTCCCGGAGTTGACTGGAAGGCGATGTCAAATCCTTCATGGTCCAAAAGTTCACCTGATGCGGGTTTGGGCAAGGCACAGAGTGATGGTTCGTCATATGGTCTAAATACCGGCGGCAAAGCAGACTCAACGTTCAATCCTCTGGCAATGACACTGTCATCCATGGCAGATGATTTCAAATTACAGAGCTGGGATGTGGTGGGTGAATCGCAGAAAAAGCAACAGATGATGCTCATGTTTATGTATTATGCACACCTGGCAATGTCAGGTGACGTTGGCGCAATGTATCAATTCATGCGTTTTGTAGGCCAGATAATTGCAAGAGACAAGGCACTACAGAACGTCTGGTGCGGTACTCAGTTGATCAAAATGCAGGAGGCATCACGTAAAGCAACAAAAAAGTTGGTTGAAGCCGATTCTGGTGACGATTTTGAAAGCCAGGCTGAATTTAGCAAGTTAGTGCAAGAGGTCAAATCCGAAGAGACCACGATTGCGACATCGCAGAAGTTGATTGCCCAGATGATGGAGGAATTCACACAGGTGGTTGAGCTCTGTACGAACGTCCAGAAGAGCTTACTAGACGTGAACGGTAAGCTGATAAGCAACATCAGCGTGTGGAGATAATCAGTCTAAACGATAGTACGATAGCACTATCGGACGATAGAACGAATAATGGCCCCGGGGGATTTGGTCGAAAGATCCACCCGGGGCTTTTTACATAGGTCGGCAGGTCAGAAAGTCGACAAAATAGAGCAGACCTGAAGACATGAAGACCTGAGGACATGCAGACGGTAGTTAGAAATTCTTCTGGAAATATGCGGAAATACATGGTAAATTAGCGGCGAATAAGGGGGGTAAAGATGTCGCCCAAAAAAGAGAGACCAATGTTTGTACCGGATGACGATCAAAAGACCATGACGCCTCAGGAGGCGGATAAGGAGATTCATGCCTTTCTGAAGCGCCTTGAGAGCGAATTTAAAGACACCCCGAAAGAGGCCATGGAAGTCGGGGCAAAGAAGGTGGTCGACTTTCTGAAAGGGGACCTTTCGTGGGAGGAGATGTTTAATCTCCCCAAGAAGCTGATTCGCGATATCGTCGAATATGGCTATCTGCAGTTTCAGGCCGGTCGTTATGAAGATGCCGAAAGATTTTTCAAGATGCTCACAATTATGGACTGGAACAACAGCTATTATCATTCCATGATGGGCTCAATTCTTCAAAGACAGAAACGCTATGGTGAGGCGGTTGCGGAATATTCAGAGGCGATCTCCCTCAACCCGAGCGATATGATCAGCTTCACCAACAGAGGCGAGATCTACATGCAGCACAAGCTCTTTGACGATGCCGTTGCAGATTTTGATGCGTCTATTGCCCTTGATCCAAAGAAGGAGAATAAGTGGGCCAATAGAGCGCGTCTTTTGAAGGTGCAAATTGCGCAGATCCTGAGCGAGAAGAAGAAGGGAAAAGAGACGAAGGAGAAGAAGAAGGAAAAGGGGAAGAAGAAAACCGCGAAAGGTAAGAAGTAACTATGCCTATTCAACCCGTTGGAAAAAAATTATCTGACAGCGAAGTCAATCTGGCGCTCAATAATCCGGCAGTTCAAGAGGCCCTTCAAAAGGGGAGTGTTAAGGAAGTTCACGAACTTCTCACCGAAAATAATATCACAGCGATAGATTTTGAAGAGTTTGCGGCGATGGAACACGCGAAGTATATGAGCATTGTCAAACCATATACAGATATGATCTTTTCGACAGATGCCTCAGCCCCTCCTCCGGATCTCGATATGGATTTTCATCAGCATCGTCCGGAGAATTATATGTCTGCCGCCGATTTTGAATTATCGGATTCGTTCTTTACCGGCAAGGCTATGAGCATGCTCAAGCAGGAAGGGGATGGTGAGAGTAAAGATCCCGAATTGGCAGAGATCAGAGATTTTCTGGAGCATGATTGGCCGGAGCTTGATCAACAGCTGAACAATGCTATTGTTGATATGCAGTTGGGGCAGATGGCTGAGTCCAAAAACAACGAGCTTCAGCAGGACCTCGATCGTATTGTTGCCAAGATCAAATCAGGTGAAATCACAGACCCAACAGTTTTGATGCTTGCAATAACCAAATTTACGGTTGGAAAATATAATCTTGAAGGCGTTATGATCGGTAACAAAATGTTGAAAGAGAATCAAAGGCAGATGGTTGCGACAAAGATGGTCCAAAATGATGAGACATCTCCCGGTGTTCTGTATGAGGCTCAGGCGGTTGCCAGAGAGACCGGCCTCAACATGACAAACCTCTCCAACGACCTGAGACGGTGTATGGACTATTCGATGCAGGTGATGAACATGTATAAGAGCTTCAAGGATTCATATGAAAAATTCCATGAGGATATAATAAGAAAATTCTCAGCCTCCGGTGCATAATAATTAACTTATGTCAGAGACAAATCAACAAGAGACGCCGAGGGGGATTCCCATTCTCGACCCATCTCCCGCAAGGAGAAAGAGGTTGGTCGAGATTTTTAATAAATTTTTAGAGGACAAGGTGAGCCTTGCCGAGCTCAAGGGAATTCCAAGAGAGAAACTATATCGATTGGCCGAGGCTGGATGGATAAAGTTTAAGCACGGGCGCATTGAAGAGGCCGAGAAGATTTTTCAGATGCTGATGATCTTAGATCACAGAAATGCTTATTTTCACTCAGTTCTGGGAGCAATCCATCAAAAGAAGGACAGATCAGTCGAGGCGATAATGGAGTATTCACGAGCCATAGCTATAAACAAGAAAGATATCAGCTCGCTTGTCAACAGGGGAGAGGTTTATTTAAGACACAAGAATTTCAAAAGGGCCGCCGAAGATTTCAGAAGCGCAATTCTTCTTGATATGTCAGGCAGAAATCTCTGGGCGAACAGGGCGCGTTCGCTTGTCATAGCCTTGAAGAGATTGATTGAAGCCGGCGGTCAGGCCGCAAAGCCAAGACCTGTGCTAAAACCGAGAAGGCCAGTTGGAATAAATCGTTCTTAGTCGTTATCCTTTGTAGGAATTCCGTATTTCTTGAGAAGATTTCTTATATGCTTGCGGTCTATTCCTGCCTCTCGTGCGGCCTTGGATAGATTATAATTATTATTCTTCATCAAATCGACCAGATAATCCTTTTCAAATACCTCAACCACCTTCTGCTTGGCTTCTTTGAACGGGATATCTTTGTCAACGGCGAGTTTTTCTGTGCGCTCGTCTTCACTTTCAAGTTCTTGAAACACGAAGTCGATTTGGCTCTTTGAAAGTATTTCCGATTCTGCGATTGATGAGCCCCTTTCGATTACGTTCTGAAGCTCTCTCACATTTCCCGGCCATTGATATCTCTGCAAGGCCTTCAACGCATCATCTTCCACTTTCGTGATATGCAGAGATCCGTCCGGTTTCTTATTGAATTTACCATCGCGCAGAAATCTTTCAATTATCACCGGGATATCGTCGGGCCTGTCCCTCAGCGGCGGGATCATTATCTTGACGACCGACAAACGATAATAGAGATCCTCGCGGAAACGCCCCTCAGCAATCTCTTTTTTCAGATTTCTGTTGGTCGCACATATAACCCTGACGTCAATCGGGACAGCGGCGTTTGAGCCGACACGTTTGATTTCGCGTTGTTCCAGCGCTCTCAATAGTTTTGGCTGGAGATCAAGTGTCAGTTCGCCAATTTCATCCAAGAATATTGTTCCGCCCTTTGCCTCTTCAAAAGCCCCGCGTCTGGCTTTGATGGCGCCGGTGAAGGAACCTTTTTCGTGGCCGAACAATTCAGATTCAATAAGGTTGGGGGCAACTGCGCCGCAGTCAAAGACCGCAAACGGTTTGTTCTTTCTCGGGCTGTTTTCATGAATCGCATGCGCGACGAGATCTTTTCCTGTTCCGGTATCACCTTCAACGATCACAGTTGCGTATGTTGGAGATATTTTTTCCAAGATGCCAAAGATCTGCCGCATCTTTATCGACTTTCCGACCATTGCGCCGAATTCTTCGGCATCAGAAGGCTCTATCCTTACTTTTTCATCGAAGGCCACAAATTCAAGCGTTGAGTTTCCGATCTTGATCCGGTCTCCCGGCACAAGATAGGCCTCTTTGACCTTGGTGCCGTTGACATATGTCCCGTTTGTCGAGCCCATATCCTTCAGATTGAAGCTGTCCTGAGAATACTCTATCATCATGTGTTTTCTTGAAACTGTGGTGTCGGAAACGACAAAGTCATTGCCTTCATTCTTACCGATCTTTGTGGTTGGCTTTACGAGAGAATCTTTTTTACCTTTATCAGGACCGCTAAC
>CAZTCA010000122.1:0-4456 GCA_964612405.1 uncultured Pseudomonadota bacterium | reverse complement strand
TCTATTTTGTTGCCGCGGTTGTTTTGGTTTGTGCGGGGCTGATTGCTACAATGTGGAACAGGGTTGGTGAAAATTAATGAGCAAACCGAAACCACTTTCCGAACTGAATATTAGCGGGATCAAGGGGATCTTCTTTGATATCGATGATACCTTTTCGACAGACGGAAAAATAACATCAGAAACATATTCTTCACTCTGGAAACTGCACGAGGCTGGATTTATGACGGCCGCCGTTACAGGAAGGCCGGCGGGATGGTGCGATCATATTGCGCGGATGTGGCCCGCGACCTCGGTGATTGGTGAAAACGGGGCATTCTATTTTATGATGAAGGATGGAAAATTGCAGAAAAATTATCTTGCAAGCAAGGAAGAGATGGAAGGAAATAAGAAAAAACTTGAAGAGATCAGAAAAGAAGTTTTCAAAAAACATCCCGGTGCGGCGCTTGCCAGCGATCAATCCTATAGAGAGTTTGATATGGCAGTAGATTTTTGTGAAGACGTGAAAAGACTTCCTGATGAAGAAGTCGAAGACATTCGTTCTATTATGGAAAAGCACGGAACAACTGCAAAAATAAGTTCTATTCACGTGAATTGCTGGTTTGGCGGATTTAATAAGATAGACGGAGTTAAATTTTTTGTGAAAAATGAACTCGGTCTCGATCTAGACAAAGGAAGCAGCCAGTTTATATTCTGCGGAGATGCGCCGAACGATGCAACAATGTTTACATATTTTGACAACAGTGTTGGTGTGGCGAACCTGCTTGACTTTGAAGGGCGGTTCAATGAATGGCCGAAATATCTCACCAAGAGCCGATCCGGCGTCGGCTTTACAGAGCTTGCGAATCACTTGCTAGGCAATTAATTCTTCATAGACCTGGTTATAAATAATAGGCCTGAATTGTTTGATCTTCTCGTTGGTTATTGTCGGATGAATCCTGTTTGTAAGCAGGACGACCCAGAAATCCTTATCCAGATCGACCCACATTGAACAGCCGGTATATCCCAGATGCCCGATCGACTTAGGTGAGAAATAATTTCCTGCCTGAGAACTGGTATAAGAGGGCCTGTCCCAACCGAGAAGCCAAGTTGAATTGCATTCGGTCAGTCTATCCTTGAATGGAAAAAAGCGCTGTATCACTTCCGGTGCGATAAAATTTCCAATTCCCTCATAACAGGCTACCAATTCCTTTAAAAAGATATTTATGTCAGTTGTGTTGGAGAAGAGACCCGAGTGCCCAGCGATTCCGCCCATTGCGTAGCAGTTTTGATCGTGGACTTCGCCTTGCATCACTTTTTTGCGCCATGGGCAGTCTTCAGTCGGCGCAAATATTGTGCTGCTGCTTGTCCTGAGCGGAGTCGAAGGATGCTGCTGCTTGTCCTGAGCGGAGTCGAAGGATGCTGCTGTGCTGCTGTTTAGTGGAACGTAAAATGTGTTTTTCAAACCCAACGGGCCAGCTATCTTATCATCAAATAACTTATCCAAACTTTGATTTGCAACGCTTTCAATGACCTCTCCCAAGATAATAAAATCGAGATCAGAATAGACGCTCTGATATCCCGGTTTTGTTAAAAGCGGTTCAGAGCAGATAGAATCTATAATCTGGCTTCTTCCCTCAAGCTTTCCGATATTGTCAGTTGGAATTGTCTGGTAATATGGAACCCATTTTGGAAGACCGGTGGAGTGATTTAACAGATGACGAACTAAAATGTCTTCTGTGCGGCCATACTTGGTGAAATGTCTTGATACAGAATCGTCCAGCCTGATCTTGTCTTCGGCAACAAGAATCATGGAGAGCATTGTTGTTGAAATTGCCTTTGTGAGAGAGGCGATGTCATAGATAGTGTCGAGCGTTGCATTACCATATGCCGTGTGATGTAAAATCTCGTTGTTGGATACAACCAGAAGCTGAGCCGAAGGGAAGATCCCTTCATTGACTGCGCCACTCATTGCTCTGTCTATTAATTTGCTCATATCAGTGCCGGTTCCAGAATTTTGAGTTTTATCGGTTCGGTTGTGAGACTTGCCTTTACTCCTAGAGGAATGGTTACAAATAATTTTTTCAGATCAAAGTGTCCGGCGGGAAAACGGTTTATTATCGGACCGGGGAAATCTCCCAGAACATCCGCAATCATCTTTTCTTCAAGTTTTTTATCCTCTTCCGCGAATGATCCGAAAATTATCCCTCTGACGCCGCGAAGTTTTCCTGCGGCCTTCAAATGTGTCAGCATGCGGTCGTATTTATAAACCGGTTCGCCGACATCCTCCAAAAATAATATTGAGTCGTCTGTATTCAAGTCGTACGGAGTGCCGATTGAGCTTGAGATCAGGCTCAAGCACCCGCCAATAAGCTTCCCCTCCGCTTGACCACCTTTCAAGACGTTTGCTCCGGCAATTTCAATATTGCCGAGCGGTTTTGTAGAGGTAATTGAGTTATATAAAATGCTCAAAGTCTCCTTTGGAGCCTGTTTAAAATGTTTTGTAACGGTGGGGCCGTAAAAAGAGCCACCAATTTCATGGTGCATGAGGAATGAATGCAGTGCGGTAATATCACTATAGCCAAGAACTACTTTCGGATTGTTTTTTATTATCTCTAGATCAAGAAGTGGAAGAATTCTTTGGGTTCCATATCCGCCTCTTGCAAAAAAGATGGCTCGAATATTGGGGTCGGCAAAAAATCCGTTTATCTCATCTGCCCTGCGCTCATCCGTTCCGGCCATATAGAGGTGTTCAGAAAATATATCGTCTCTGAAGGTCACTTCAAAGCCCAAATCTTTCAAGCCTTTAACTCCTGCCTCAAACTCTTTGCGGTCAAATGCACCGGCCGGAGCGGCAACGGCCACAAGATCACCTTTTTGGAGTCCCTTTGGTCTTATCATTGACATATAATGTATATACCACTAATTATTAGGGCTTCAACAGATAAAAATCGTTTATAGTTGAACGTTGATTGTTTATCGATAAATATTAATAGGGGGTTCGATATGGACTTTTGGGAATTGGTTAGGACCAGGAGATCTGTGAGGAAATATGATACAACCAAGCTCGTCACAGACGATCAGATCCGAAAGATCATTGAAGCGGGGATCTGGGCCCCATCATCAAAAAACAGCCAGTGCTGGCGATTCTTTGTGATAAAGAATGTCGATGCCAGATCGAACCTCATTTCAAAGGCCACACGTCAGCCATTTGTAAATGCGGCGCCAGTGTTGATTGTTGTAGCAATGGATCTTGAGGCAATAAGCAAAACTAGCGGAAGGCGCGGACAAAACTTTTATGCACTGCAAGATGCCGGGGCCGCAATTCAAAACATGCTCCTTGCCGCGACCGATCTTGGTCTTGCGTCCTGCTGGGTCGGTTCGTTTAATGATGAAATGTTTTCAGAGATGATGAATTTTCCAAAAGAGATGCTTCCGGTTGCTATACTTCCCGTGGGATATCCGGCGGAAGACCCGAAAGCGCCGCCAAGAGTCTCTATTGACGAAATAACTTCGTGGATCGAGTGATGGCGCGTGCAATAAAAATAAAGACCACAACTGAAAAAGTGACCACCAGATAGTCCATAATATTATTTCCGGTAGGAAATTCGATGCCTTTATATTTTATGGTCAGGGTCCAGATATTATTCACAAAGTGACACGTGATCGGGATCCAAAGTGTCTTCCCGACTTCATACATCCAACCGAGAAAGATCCCCAAAATAATATATAAATGAAAATACCACGGATTTGTGTGCGCAACGGCAAACATTATACTCACAATCAGAATGCCGGCCCATCTTCCGTATCTCGCCACAAGATTTGTTTGGCATATCCCCCTGAAGAAGAATTCTTCGCAAACGGCAGGTAACATTGCTACAAAGATCAACTTAATAGAGTATTGAAAAAGATTTTCTGACGTGATCAGCCGGTCGTACACACTTTTGATATTTTCAGGCACATTGATGAAATGCTCGGTTGCGGCGACGAGATAATCTATGAGAATGCCGGCCGCAATGGCGATTATTACAGCACTGATGATAAACCTGATTCTGGGCTGGGCCAGAGGAAGAGAGATCTTCCTTGCTTTAAAGAGTCTCAGTATTAATGCCGGGGCAAAAACAAGAATAAAGACCTGGTTGATAAGGATAGCCACAGGCAATGGGAGAAACCTCATCAACAGTCCCGCAGGGAGCTGAAGGACTATAACTACAAAAAAGATAACATATATAATTAATGGTCTAACCGGCATTAGATTTTCACCTCTTCCGCTATCTCATAATCTTTCTTTCCCATTTTGACAATAGCGGCCGTTATTATTGGGCAATGTTCAAAAAATAAGATCCATCCCCCTTCGGACGCTTTCTTCAGAACCGTCCTCTTTTCTTCTATGGTCAGCAAGAGTCTCAGATCATAACTCATATTCCAGGGAATTCCAAGGTGTGCAGACGTGGGGATGAGATCTGCACAATAAAAGATC
>CAZTCA010000121.1:2250-4457 GCA_964612405.1 uncultured Pseudomonadota bacterium | reverse complement strand
TGAACGGGGATGGAAGATACGTCGTTTTTGAATCTTATGCCGACAATCTGGTGCCATCTGATAATAATAAAGTTCAGGATCTCTTTTTATATGATTCCGATGCGGGGAAGGTTATCGAAAGAGTGAGTATTTCCTCCGCCGGTCAGGAGGCGGACAATTATAGTGCGAATCCATCAATTAGTGCGGATGGCAGATATATTGCCTTTACGTCTCCGGCAGATAATCTTGTTGCGGGTGATAACAATGGAATGGTCGATCTTTTCGTCAGAGACCGTGAAAATAGCGAAACGCACCGCATTAGTCTGTCAACCACAGGCGCAGAGGCAGATGGCGACAGCCACATTGCAAAGGTAAGCGCCTCGGGCGGACTGGTGGTTTTCAACTCCAGCGCGGGAAATTTAACTCCTCTCGGAATGGGCGGGGTGGATGGAGTTTTTCTCTATGATATCGGTGTTGGTGAAAAATCGGTTCAGCTCGTCAGTATGACACCGGCAGGCTGGCCGGCAAACGGCAACAGCGGCGCTCCTTCTATGGGTGGCAAAGATGAAAAATTGGTCGTGTTCGGCTCATGGGCCGACAACCTGACAAGCGATAACACAGAAGGACAATACAATGTTTATATGCGAAATATGGCGACGGGGGCCGTAAAAATGCTGAGCAAGCCGATAGATGGCAGTAATCAGGCGTCTAACGGAAATAGCAGTCTGCCGATAATAAGTTCTGACGGGAGCGCCGCAATATTTATATCCAATGCAACGAATATTTTTCCCAATATTCAGAGCGACACATGGAAAATGTTTGTTGTTGATACAAATAGCGGCGAATACAAAAAATGCAGTGGGATTGATCTGCTTGATAAATTCAAAGAATCGGACGATGAATTGAGAGTCAACCAGCTTTTCAGTTATGATATCAGCGCTGATGGAGGTTATGTCGTTTTTTCAACACAAAATAACGCAACATCCGACGATATGGATGATTTATTTGATGTGTTTGTGTGTGATACATCAAGCGGAGAAACAAGGCTTGTCAGTACTCCCGTGCAGGGCGGAAAAGAGACAAATGATGGTAGCGTACTGCCGGCTATAAGCGAGGATGGAACGTCTATCTCTTTTGCAGTGGCATCATGCGCCTATTATTGCATGTATGATGTCTTTCTTGCTCGAAATCCGTTATTCAAATAGAAAGCCATTGCAACAGTAAAGGGGATGCTTCCCGAAGTTGGGAAGCGTCCCCTTTATCTTCCCGAAGTTGGGAAGCGTCCCCTTTATCATTCTTATCCGACTTGCAATCAAAATGATAATGACACTTCGGAAAAAGGGGGTGTAACCACACCCCTTAAGCCGATCTAACCTGCTGAAAACACATGGTTTTATATTGGCATGTAACTTGCTATAACATATATCGGAGGTAAGGTTATGAAAAAGATAAAATTTACTTTGATGGTATTCATGGCGCTTGCAGTCTGCAAGAGTGCAATGGCATTTGACCCGGCAACAGATTGCGCCGCTCAAATTAGTGAAAATAAACTAAAGGAATGGAAACTCTCGGTGCCACAGGGTATTCAAACGATCTTTGGAGATTACACAAATGTTAAATATTCTAAGCTACTGAGCGATGGTTATTCGCTGTGTTTCGATATCAATTTGCCTATTCAAAAAAATATAACAACTGGTTTTTCCATCACCGCCGTTTCTTTTGCTTCTCTCCTCATCTACGGCCTTAATCTGGCTCAGACAACCGGAGTCGCGAGCCCGATGTTGCAGTTAAGTGGCCAGTCTATCACTCTCGACACAGTCACTCTCACCGGCTCCGGATCCGGCACAGCAATTCAAGTAGATGGAGCTGATGTATCAATCAAAGACAGCGTCATAAGCAATTTCAACATCGGAATATCGCTGGCGAGCGCCGGTGGCGCAAAACTGGAAAATAACATTTTCAAATCGATTCAGTTGTCAAACGTTATCTCATCTGCAAATTTCGCATTACTTCCATTTGTAGCAGATGACGGTACTGTGTGGGTGGGTAAGGTGACTAATTCAGAAGATCCTACCAAGGCAGATAAAGTAGCTGGAAAATTGTTTCTAGACGCCTCTGCTTGTGCGATTTTTATGGATATGTATGTTGATGAAGAAACTTATTATAGCAGGTCAGTAAAATACCACTCAACCTGTTCTGCATTGGTCCTTGAAGAGGAGAAGGCGCTT
>CAZTCA010000121.1:0-2150 GCA_964612405.1 uncultured Pseudomonadota bacterium | reverse complement strand
AGTAAAATACCACTCAACCTGTTCTGCATTGGTCCTTGAAGAGGAGAAGGCGCTTAAATTTGGTGAAGACGAAGAGAAGACGATCAATGCCGGCGAATGTTATTTCGAGTGTGTCGGTAGCGTCTCTATGAATTCTGTTCCGGCATTTGTCGAAAAAGATGCATCCGGATATGTGACCGGCTACGCCGCATTTTCTGATCTCATCAGCTATCTCCCCGAAGTCATTTTCACCGGCGCACCGCCAATAACGATCTTTGGCACCGGAGGCGATATGAATGGCGGAACCAAGATTAAATTGCCAGAACTGCCCAACGACGGATTGGGTGATGATGAAAAAGGCCCCAAAATCGAGACAGTCTCTCTAACAGGCGATGATAAACGGCAGACCCAGTCCAAGACCGATAATGAAACGGTCTCTCAGGGTGCCTCAGCCGGTTGTGGTCAGATGAGCATTGTGGATGCAAACAGTTCATCCAACATGCTTCAACTTTTGATGTCACTCCTCCCGCTCGCAGGCGCTCCGGCAATAATGATCAGGAGATTCAAAAAAAAGATAATTTAATATTTCGGGGTCCGTTCATGGTGAACGAGACTTCGGATTAACCCTCAAAGCCTCGGCGATTCCAAATCTCCCTAGGCTTTTTTCACCAAATTACAATTCCCTCAAACGTGCTCTTTTGTCCGGAGTGTCGGCCAGGTTTTGGGCCTTCTTGAGAAAACGAGACGGACTCCAGAGGACCCATTTGACTCCGTCTCAAATCGACCCTTTTGAGACGGACTCCTACAGGGGATGTTTTAACCTCTGGCCTGCATATAAAAGTGTTGACATTTCATCAGTGGTATTGCAAAATGTACAAGTATGTGGATTAAAAGGGAAATTGAAGGGCTTTTAAGAGAGATATCAACTCAAAGGCCGGCGCTTATCCTCACGGGGTGCAGACAGGCCGGGAAGACAAGCCTTTTAAAAAGGGTTTTTCCGGATTACAATTATCTCTCATTGGATGTTCCCGCTGTTGCCGAAGAGGCCGAAGAATCAGGGCAGGGTTTGCTCCAACGTCATAAAAACCCGCTCATCATTGACGAAGTCCAGTATGCCCCACGCCTTTTTAGGTATATAAAAAATGAAATCGACAAAGATCGTGACAAAAATGGTCTCTATTTCATAACCGGTTCACAAAAGTTTTCTCTTATGGAAAAAGTTTCAGAAAGTCTTGCCGGTAGGATCGCCGTTATTGAGTGTTTTCCGCTTTCCGCCATTGAATTTGAAAGGTGGAAGAAGACGCCGGTGGAAGGGGATCTTCTAATAGACTTAATTTATAAAGGAGGCTATCCGGAACTGCATGCAAAGAATTTAGATCCGGAACGTTTCTATTCGGACTATCTTGCGACCTATCTGGAAAGGGATGTGCGGCAGGTTTTGAATGTGAAAAATTTGCGTGACTTTGATAAATTCATGAGGCTTGCCGCAGTCAGAACCGGCCAGCAATTATCCCTGAGCTCCTTTGCCTCGGATATAGGAATCAGCCCAAACACCGTAAAAAATTGGTTATCCGTTCTCGAAGCCTCAAATATTATATATTTGCTCGAACCGTATTATAAAAACATCGGAAAGCGGCTGGTTAAAACCCCAAAACTCTATTTCCTTGATACAGGATTGGCCGCCTTTCTTTCCGGCATCAGATCGCCTCAGGATTTGAAAAACAGTTCACTGCTTGGGGCTTTTTTTGAAACACATGTGTTGGGACAGATCATAAAGTTCCATGCAAATCGCGGGAAACAAGCGGCAATATATTATTTTCGCGATCATTTTGGCCATGAAGTCGACTTTGTCATTCCGGTTGGTGAGAAATTAAAGCTGTTTGAATGTAAGTGGAGCGAAAACCCATCGTCCAAGGTGGGCGGTTTTCAGGAGGTTGAAAGATTAATTGGTGATGAAAATATCGTGTCGCAAAGTATTATTGTCCCGGCAAGAGGATTCAGAAAAACGAATGTGCCCAAGTTGTTTATCAGCGACAGTGTTGAATTGAAAAGTTTTGAATTATAAATAATCGGTATTCCGGATTAACCCTCAAAGCCTCGACGATTCCCAAATCTCCCTAGGAGCCTGTCGGGAAATTCGACTTGTCATCGCGAGGAGGCCGAAGGTCGAC